>JALHSV010000253.1 GCA_022865525.1 Thermodesulfovibrionales bacterium | reverse complement strand
GAAAACTTCCGAGAATGTAGACTCGGAAGTTTTTGTTTTAATGATGTCACACCTGGCCTGCTATGGAAAATGTGACCAAGTAAAATGAGAGTCAAGCACCCGAAAAGGAGCGAAACTCTTATGACCCGAAGAAAGCCAGGGAGTGGCTAATTGAGTGGGGGGATGAAATCCATTACGTGAGCAGGGTAATCTGGGTATTGTTGTTTGTAAAGTTGCCTGCCATTGAATGAGTAGACAAATAAGCGGATGGCACACTCAAGCGCATATGGGCAACGAGAAAAACAACGCGAACGGCGAGCCAGACGTGCCAGATAATGACGCAGCTCTGCATTGTCCCCTTCCACCGAATAAGTCTCTGCTTTGCCTTCTGACACCTGATACCTACCGAAGTGGTACCAAAGCCATTGGTACGCATCGAAGCCGTCACTGTAATACCATTTTGCCTTGGGTGCATCATCAATCATGAGTTGGATGGCTTCCTGGGCTCGCACCCAGACGACTGCCCAACCCAAAATACAGCGTGTTTTGCGATCTACAACCGTAAGAATGTAGATTCTGTTTTTTTGTCACCAATAAAAGTAAACAACTCATCCATTTCTGCTTCTTTCACTTCACTTGGCATTGGAGCGGCAGGTGATGCTTCGGCATGATCGTTTACCCATAGAGCTACTGTCCGATGATGGACTTTCAAGTGGCGAGCTATCCGCCGCAGATTGCCACCATCCACGTACATTTCGGATGCTCGTTTTCGCATACTGGCAGGATAGCCTTGCCGTTTGGGCTCAGGCGTGTATTTGCGATTGCAGTACTGGCATTCATACCTTTGAGAACCTGCTTTTGTCTTCCCTGCTCTATTCTGGCGGGTCGTTTCTTGGCAATGTGGACATTTGATCATTGCCCGATTTTACCCCATCCTTTTAGCCACTCCCGTCAATCAAAGAAACGCTAATGTTGCGAAATGTAGCGTTATATTTGGGGTTGTTATTAGTAGGCATTCTTGGGGCGCGGTTGTTTATTCCCCGAGCTTGTGTAAATCTGGCGTTAATTAGTGAATTTTGTATTAGGCAAGAAAAGGGCGAACACTTTCGCACAAATTTTTAGCAAAGACTTACCCATATATGGCGGTATATCAAGTCGTCATAACCTGCATATGGGGTAAATGTTCAAAAAAGCGCCTTTTTTATTTTTTTGCAAGTGTTCGGCCTTTATCGGATGAATACATTAATTAGTGAATTTGGGAGATTTCAAGATGCTCTCGCCGAGGGCGGCCGTTCTTCGGCCCCATTAAACAAATGCTTTGGCTCATGTCCAGAACAAGTGATTGAGTAAAATAGGGGCATGGACTTTCCAATTGTAGAACTCATGGATCGAGAGGCATGTGTTGCTTGGTTGATGGTGCATTTTCATCCAAACGGGATGAAGTGTCCACATTGCCAAGCCAGCCTTGAGCAGTCAATTTTGTTTCGTCGGACAAAACGAAGCGACTTGGATGTACGGCGGTGTAAAGCGTGTCGTGGCATTTACAATCTGTATAGTGGCACCGAGTTTGAAGGAAGACAGTTTACTCCTGAACAAACCATCCTGTTCATCCGCGAGATGGTGCAGGGGAAGCCCACAGCGAAGTTATCAAGTGAGTTGAACATCAGTCGGACAACAGGATTGACCGTCAGACATTTGCTTCAAAAGAATGCCAAGACAGAACAAGCGACAGAACCTTTGAGCGATCTGGAAGTCGAAACCGACGAAATGCTCCAGAACGCTGGGGAAAAAAGGAGAAAGACACGCTGATGCTCAGGATCCGCCTCGCAGAAGAGCCAATAAACGACGCGGACGAGGTACGTATGCGAATGATCGTCCGCCAGTGTGTGCGGTGATTGGACGCGAAACGCGCCAAGTACGAATTCAAGTGCTGCAAAATACAAAAAGCGATAGTTTGTGCCCATTTGTCGAGAATTTTACGAAACCTGAAGCAACACTCTACACGGATGAATACGATAGTTACAATCGGTTACAACGCGTTCGGCATACGGTAT
>JALHSV010000252.1 GCA_022865525.1 Thermodesulfovibrionales bacterium | reverse complement strand
TGTCAATCTCATCGCTGAGGGTTATCACCAGGATAATCAGCGAACCGGTAGTGATAGGAATGCGGACTGATTCTGCCATGAACCCTATCCTGTTCATCTCCGGGATAACCAACCCCAGCGTTTTCGCAGCTCCTGTGGTCGTCAGGATGATATTGTTCATTACGCTTCTTGATTTTCTTAAATCAGTAGCTCCGGCATTGGGAAGGCGGTCAAGCACCTCCTGTGTACCTGTGCATGAATGGATTGTATCCATAGAGGCGCTGATGATCTTTCCTGGACCGAAATAATCCATAAGGGGTTTCACCATATGCGCAAGACAGGTTGTTGTACAGGAAGCACCGGAGATGATCTGGTGCTTTGCGTGATTGTATTCTTCCTCATTGATACCCATGACAACAGTGATGATGTCCGACGGCATAGGGATATTCTTATCCTTCACCTTGAACGGTGCGGAGATTACGACTTTCTCCGCTCCTGCTTCCAGATGTCCGCGCACTGAGCCCTCTGACGCGTCAAACGGCACCGTGGGATTAGTGAATCTCCCGGTGGCTTCAAGAACAACCTTCGCACCGTATTCTTTCCATGGTATATTCCTCGGATTACGGGATTCTCTCAGAACCGTGACAGGAATGCCATCTATTTTCATCGTACCGTTATGTTCGTCTATATCGGTGATGACCCTCTCTGCCGTGTATCCATACAGATAATGATGCAGAGCACCGTATGTTGAATCCTTTTCTATATATATCGCGACATCTTCAAGTTTCGTCCCTGCTCTTCTCCCGATGTTCACAACAATTTCAGAAAAGTGTTTTCTTGCAATGTGATTCCAGAGCGTCAGTTTGCCGATTCTGCCAAGACCATTGATCCCAAGAACGGATTTCTTATCAGAGAACATTTTAGCTTCACCTTTTCCTGCCATTTCTCATCCCCTTTTTGGTTGGTTATTCAATGAGCTTCTTTTGCCCTGTGCTGAAAGTATTATTAACGGTATCAAAATAATATTCATTCTGCACCCTCTCCCCTGGAGGGAGAGGGCAAGGGTGAGGGGGATCATCCATGTCTATATTATTATGAGACTGTTAAAAATTATTATACCACCGGCATTACAACTTCGTTACGGTTTCCGCCTTTATCTCCTGTGTCTGATGCCTCCCTGCAAAAACCGACCCATTCCTGCCGTCAATGCTCAGGAAATCCCCTCCCTTAACGAACCGCTTGTTGATTTTGCATCTTTTTTCCTGCTCCCATACAATCAGGTTATTACACCCGACTACGCAGGTCTTTCCCAACCGGTTCGCAATAATGGAGGCATGTGATGTTGAACCGCCGCGGGCGGTAAGCAAGCCATCCGCAGCGGAGATATGCCTGATATCATCCGGGACCGTGTCGGCGCGTATTAAAATGAGGGGCGTTAAGGGGTCCTTCTCCCTGAGTTCCCGGATCTCATTCAGATCAAAAACAACCCTGCCGCTTAGTGCACCACCTCCGACACCAATTCCCCGCGAGAGGTAATTCGCAGAAAGCTTTTTCGACGGGATGAATACCATAAAAGACTCCTCGCGTTTGAGCGCCATGTCGCGTGTCTGCAGGATGAAGAGATGATTGGGCGTCTTCCCCTCGAAGGTG
>JALHSV010000251.1 GCA_022865525.1 Thermodesulfovibrionales bacterium | reverse complement strand
GTTTTCGGGATAACCGGTGTTGCCATGAGAAACGACACGGGATGAGAAAATACCTCTCCGGCATTCTTTCCCGAGTCTTTATAGATTAAAATGTATCTGAGCCTTGAATCCTTTTCAAGATCCGCAATGCGGTCCCGGTAAAGTGTTATGACACGTACCATCTGATCGAGTCCCATATCCTCAGGCCTCGTAGTATGTTCAGGAGATTCAACAAGGATTTCGTTCGCACCGATGTTGTTCATCCTGTCATATATGCCCACCCCCCTTCTTCCCAGGTCACCCTCTATCTGGAACAAAGGTTGGAGACTGGGAAGGGCCCGTACCCACCACCGACGGCCTCCGGGCATTCGTATGGATGTAATCTCAAGCGGGGTTTCGTGTTCCCTGCCCGGGCAGAGAGCGCATGTGTCCTCTGGTGGTGTATTGTGCGAATCCAGCACATAATCTGAGGGGGCTAATGATTCGGACAGGACCTCAACCCATCTGCCAAGGAGAATATCTTTTCTCAGCTCATGCATCTGTATTCCTCCTATAAATAATCCGTAGCCCTTCAAGGGTCAGAT
Organism: Thermodesulfovibrionales bacterium; assembly: GCA_022865525.1. GTDB lineage: Bacteria > Nitrospirota > Thermodesulfovibrionia > Thermodesulfovibrionales > SM23-35 > JALHSV01. Next base: position 5,383 of record JALHSV010000251.1, on the reverse strand, counting down.
GAGGGATCACCTTGTGCTTTCTCGTCATACATTTCGAAATGCGTCCGCTGTGCCCCCCTGTCATAGCGATTTTTAGCCTCAGCCCGGTTTCTCTCTCAACCTCACTGAGTATTCTCTCTACTGCCCCCGCAGTACCATACAACAAGCCTGACCGGATGCAAGCGGAAGTATCAATACCTAAAGCAGCACAGGACGGGCTGATCTGAATCTCTGATAATCTGGCAGTGCCTTTTGCAAGTGATTCATTCATTAAACGAATCCCCGGCAATATCGCACCCCCAATATAGTTTGCGTCCTGTCCTATAACACTGATCGTTGTGGCAGTCCCGCAATCGATGACGGCAACAGGACATTTGTACAGTTCCTCTGCGGCAACAGCATTTGCTATCCTGTCAGGACCCAGTTCCTCCGGCTTCGGGATATCCAGCCTTATGCCTGTCTTAGTCGTATGATCAACAATGAGGGGCTCAACAGAGAACAGCCTTTTCAGAGTTTTTCGCAAGGCCTCTGTGTGGCCCGGCACAACAGAAGATATTATAATTCCTTCGGGTGTTTTGTCTATGTTTTTTTCTCGTAAAAAATGCTGAATCAATGCCGAATAACGGGACGTTGACAGGAGGGGATGCGTGGCAATAGCTCGCACAAAAAGGTCTTTTTTTATAAAAAAACCTAATTTTATTGAAGAGTTGCCGATATCCAGGGCGATGAGCATTTATTTCAGAACGGTCAGGTCCCCGGAGCTTATTCTCTTTGTCTCCCCGGTTGGAAGTCGGACAAGAAGCATTCCTCCATCGTCTATAGCTTCTGCTAACCCGCAGTATGTTTCCTGTCCGGCAGTCACCAGAACCTGCTTGCCCAATGTTGAGGTGAGGCGCTGCCATTCGGAGATGATCTCCTTTTTCTGACCGGCATGCAGAACCTTATACCATCGATCGGTCTCATTGAGAATCTCCAAAACAATAGGTTCTCTTGTAAAGCTTTTCCCGGTCTCGTTTTTAACCGATGTGGCCATCATGCGTATCTGTTCAGGGAAATCACCGGCCTCCATATTTACATTGATTCCTATGCCGATGACCGCAAGGACTATTTCCTTCCGGGTTGTTTTGATTTCTGTGAGGATACCTCCCAGTTTTCTGTCGGAGACCATCAGATCGTTCGGCCACTTGACAGTTATTGCAAGACCTGTAGTTTTTCTCAGGGCATGTGTACACGCAACAGCAGACAGTATGGTAATGAGGGTCACATGCTCGGGTTCTATTCTGGGCCGGAGAATGATACTCATATAGATATTCAGACCGGGAGGAGATACCCACGAGCGGCCGAGTCTTCCTCTGCCCTTTTCCTGGCTGTCTGAAATTACAACTGCGCCTTCTTCAGTTCCTTCGGCGAGCTCAAGGGCAACCGTGTTGGTAGATCCAACCGTGTCGTAAAAGAGTATCTCCTTTCCGATGTCCCCTTTGATCTCAGACTTAACAGCATCGATGTCCACACCTATTCTTCTTCCAGGATCATGACCTCAATCTTGCCTTTGAGAGCATCGGCAAACTTCTTTGCATCGTCTTTTGAGCCGACAATGGAATCATAATGCATCGGTATCGCTATTTTCGGCTTTATGTCGAGTGCTGCCTTAACCGCTTCATCTGCGGTCATAACATATGTGCCGGAGACCGGAAGGAGAGCTATGTCTGCCCTGAAAGTCTTCATCTCGGGGATATAATCGGTATCACCAGCAATATAAATACGCTGCCCCTTTACAGTAAAAATATACCCCACCCAGTTAGTTGCCTTCGGATGAAATTGCTTGTTTGTGTTATAGGAAGGTACTGCTTCGATTTCAATGCCCTCTACAGTAATCCTGTCCCCTGGTTTGACGGTCTTTACTTTTCCTGTCAATTTCTTCGCACAATCAGCTGTGGCAACAATGACGGTATTCTGTCCCTGAATCATCTTGACATCTTCAGGAGAGCAGTGGTCGAAATGCTCATGGGTGATTAAGATAATATCGGCTGTATCTTTCTTTTTGATCTTGAAAGGATCGGTATAAATAAGCTTTTCTCCGACAATCTTGAACGTATCATGACCAAGCCAGTGTATGTCTTTTACGATCGGCATAGATTTTCCCTCCTCTCCCCCTGCTATTCCGGAAACAGGCAGAAGTGTTATGAAAAGTGAAAAAAATATTATGGACAGTTTGCATAGCAAGGACTTTCCCTCCCCTCTTTTTAAAGGAATTATATCACAAATGGTTACATGGCTGATGCAGCGGGGGGAACGGAATAATGTGTTGATAATTTTGCATGAATTTTGATACTGTACATAAATCCGTTCATAAACATTTTATACAAAAAATTATGAAATAAGGCAAAAAAGAGAACCAAGATGTTAACACTTGAAGAATTAAAAACAGACAGAGCAGTCATAAATTCCATCGACTGGGACATGACCCCGGAAATGGCGGTGCGACTGTATCTGGAGTGGGGAAATATCTGGACACCCGGTGAGGGCAGAAGATATACGGTTAAATCTAAACGTGATTATTCAGTCTATTTTCTCGTAAACTGCTGGGCAAGGCCTTATTATATTTATCTCATCAAGAGAAATTCTGAGGATGCAGTGGACGTTGCGAAATTTGAATTGCCGGAAAAATTCGAAAAGCCTGTCTGTCAACTGAAGGGCATCTATGCGGTCGACGGTGAACTGAGAGATTGGCTGCAAAAAGAATTAAACGTTGCCTGATCATTACGCCCCGGAAACTTTTTAACCATGCAGTTTGTTCCGTGTGGACAACATACCTGCTGATCATTACTTCCTTCTGATCCGACTATGAATACCATCAAAAAATTATTGAGGGACAGGAATAGTATTTTAACGATGGCACTCGCCCTTGGATTGGTCTGGGGCGATGGAGCACAAAAGACGGAACAGCTCATGCTTCCTGCACTTGCCCTTGTTATGACTATTGCAGTTACGGGTATCACCGGAAATGTATTCCGCTCTTTCAAACTATTTGCCGTTCAGGGAATAACGGGGATTTTTATGAGTTATGCCATACACGGGGTTTTTCTGATCGGGTTGAGCTGGCTTTTCATTCATGATGTGTCATTACGGAATGGCTTTATCATCCTTGCTGCTGTTCCTCCTGCTGTTGCCGTGATTCCTTTTAGTGTTTTCCTCAAGGGAGACGATACCGTTTCACTGTTCGGAACTATTGGAGCTTATCTCGGAGCCTTCGTTATTACCCCGCTCATCGCTCTTATTTTTTTTGGATCCGGGTTTATCTCTCCCGTAAAACTGCTGATACTGATTCTTGAGCTCATCATTCTTCCCGTAATCCTTTCACGTTTCCTCATTTGGACCAGGCTGGCCCGCACGCTTGAGCCGGTCAAAGGAATGCTTACGAACTGGAGCTTTTTTCTCGTCACATACACGATAGTAGGGCTCAACCAGCAGGTGTTCCTCTCACAACCACTCTCGATCCTGCCGGTCGCATTCGTAGCTGCGGCAGGCTTTTTTCTCCTGGGATGGTTGATTGAGAGAGCCGGAGTCATCCTCGGTTTCGAAAAAAATGTTGTTGTCAGTCTTGTGCTGCTTGGAACCCTCAAGAATTATGGCTTGTCAGGTAGCCTTGCCCTGTCGTTCTTCGATCAAAAAACCGCCATACCCTCATCGGTTTCCGTAGTTCTCATGATCATCTATATCATATGGCTCGAATACAGAAAGAAAAGGTATGATAAGAATCTCCAAGCATGGAGACAATAAATATCTTCATGGGAATATGGTATAACATCAAGAAAGGACTTATGAATAGAACACATGGCAAATATTTTTTTCTCTCATGGATTAGTATAATTTGGATTAGTATAATAATGAATCACCTATCTCCTGCAACACAATGGGAAAAGTAATAACTATAGTCAACCAGAAGGGCGGGGTTGGGAAGACCACAACAGCCATCAATCTTGCTGCATCTCTTGCTCTCGCTGAAAAGGATATTCTTATTATTGATGCAGACCCTCAGGGAAATTCAACATCCGGACTCGGAATAGTACGGGAAAACCTCGATAACAGCCTGTATGATGTTTACACCGGAAGATGTGAGATTAGCGACGCCCTGAAAACAACCTGCATGGAGCATCTCAATATTCTCCCTTCAACAATAGATCTCCTGGGGGTAGAGGTTGAGTTGGTCGGGAAAGAGGGGCGCGAAAGCATTCTTCAGAACGCAGTCAATACGATCAGGGACAAATACCGTTATATGTTTATCGACTGTCCTCCTTCCCTTGGATTGCTGACGCTAAATGCACTTGTTGCCTCGGATTCTGTTATAATTCCGGTGCAATGCGAATATTATGCACTCGAAGGACTCGGCCTCCTGACAAGGACTTTACGCCGTGTGAGGGCTTCATTGAACCCGAATCTGGAGATCGAGGGAATTATTCTCACGATGTTTGACCCACGGAACAATTTAGCACAGGAGGTTGCAGAAGAAGTGAGAAAACATTTCGGTGAGAAGGTTTACAACACCATTATCCCGAGGAACGTCACCCTTGGAGAAGCCCCAAGTTACGGGAAACCCGCGATACTCTATGATATCCGCTCAAAGGGTGCACAGAGTTACCTGTCCCTTGCAAAGGAGATATTGAGTGAAAACGGCGCTCGGCAAAGGGCTTGAGGCGCTCATCCCTGAAAAGGGGGAAGAGATTATTTATCTTGATGTCGAACGCATCTTCCCCGGAGAACAACAGCCACGAAAAACATTCAAGGATGATTCTCTCAAGGAACTTGCCGCATCAATAAAAGAAAAGGGCATCCTTCAGCCGGTCATTGTCTCGCGTGTCGGGGACGGGAGTTTCAGACTTGTCACCGGTGAGCGCAGGTGGAGGGCAGCTTCTCTTGCAGGGCTCAAAAAGATACCGGCGCTGATAAAGAATGTTACCTCCAAAGACTCCCTCGAAATAGCCCTTATTGAAAATATCCAGAGAGAAGATTTGAACCCTATAGAAGCAGCAGAGGCCTTCAGCAGGCTGATCATCGAGTTCAATCTCACGCAGGAGGAACTCTCAGACCGGGTGGGGAAGGAAAGGGCAACGATTGCGAATTACCTCAGGCTCCTGAAACTGCCGGAAGAAGTGAAGTCGTTTATTTATAATGGATCCCTGAGTATGGGGCATGCGAAAGCGATACTTGCTCTCGATGGAAAGGCTTATCAGATAGACGCTGCGCGAAAGATTATTAAGAAAGGCCTCAGCGTCAGAGAAGCGGAATTATTAGCAAAAAAGATCTCCGGTCCTCCAAAGTCAAGAACATCCAAAGATCCCCAGATTTCATCTCTTGAAGAGAAGCTGATCAGGGGCCTCGGAACGAAAGTCAGAATCATCAACAG
>JALHSV010000250.1 GCA_022865525.1 Thermodesulfovibrionales bacterium | reverse complement strand
TTATCCAGGGAGATGCAACGAACGATGATCTCCTGAAAAAGGCAGGAATCGAAAAGGCACAGTGCCTGATATCTGTTCTGCCGACAGATGCGGAAAACCTCTATGTTGTTCTGAGCGCCAGGGGATTGAATCCGAAACTCCGGATTGTAGCAAGGGCTGGGGAAGAGGGCTCTGAACAGAAACTCCTCCGGGCCGGTGCCGACAGGGTCGTATCACCCTATCACATCGGAGGCCTGCGGATTGCCCATGCTGTACTGAAGCCGGCAGTTGTTGATTTTATCGAATACGCCACAAAGAGTGGCAACATCGACCTCCAGATTGAGGAAATCAGTGTTCAGGAGAATTCTCAACTTGCCGGGCATAATCTGGACCAGTGCGGGATCGGAAGGGAACTTGGGATTATTATTGTTGCGATTAAACAGTCGAACGGCGAAATGAAATTCAATCCGACCTTTCGCACCGTTATAGATCCGGGAGACACACTGATCGCGGTCGGAGAGACATCAAAACTGAAAATTCTTGAGGGTATGGCAAAATTGACTTAACATGAATTGAGTCACTATAATTTTAAGGTTTATCTTATGGAAGAAATCAACGAACTGATAGAACAGCGGATCAAAAAACTGGGCGAGTTGCGCCAGTCCGGGGTTGAACCATTCGGCAGCACGTATTCTGCAGAAGACCACGCATCAGAACTCCATGAAAAATGCAACACGCAGACAAAAGAAGCACTTGAAACGGACCCTGTCAGATGTTCACTTGCGGGTCGTATCGTTGCTATGAGGGACTTTGGTAAGGCCGCGTTTGCGCATATACAGGATGCTACAGGGAAAATGCAGGTTTATTTCAAGAAAGATAAGCTCGGCGATCAATTCCCCATTCTGAAGAAACTCGATATCGGGGACATCATCGGGCTCAGGGGAAAACTTTTCAGGACAAAGACGAATGAACTGACGGTTGAGGTTGAAGATTTTATGATTCTCACAAAATCACTCAGGCCCCTTCCAGAAAAATGGCATGGATTAAAAGACATAGAAACACGATACAGACAGCGGTATGTCGACCTGATCGTGAACCCGGAAGTAAGACAGGTCTTCGTTAAAAAGAGCATGATCATCAAAGGAATCAGGGATTTTCTTGAAGCTAAGGGGTTCATCGAGGTCGAGACACCGATGCTGCAGCCTATTCCCGGAGGTGCGACTGCCAGGCCGTTCAAAACCCATCACAATGCTCTTGGAGTAGACCTTTTCCTCAGAATTGCACCTGAGTTATATTTGAAAAGGCTTCTTGTCGGCGGATATGAGCGGGTGTACGAGCTCAACAGAAATTTCCGGAATGAGGGCATATCGAAAAAACATAACCCTGAATTTACGATGCTTGAATTTTATATCGCCTACAGGGATTACCATTTCCTCATGTCCTTTACCGAAGAGCTGATCCCCTTCATTGCAGAAAAGACTCTCGGGACATTACACGTTCCGTATGAAGATCACGTCATTGATCTCACTCCACCCTGGCCAAGAATTCCGATGCTTGATGCCTTAGTGCAAAAAGGGGTGCCCCGTGAGATATTGCATGATAGTGAAAAGGCAAAGGCATGGGCAAAAGAGAACGGCGTTGCCATAGAAAAGGGAGCAAGCCTCGGGAAAATTCTCGATGAAATATTTAAGGAAAAAGTCGAGCCGGAACTCATTCAGCCTACGTTTATTATTGATCACCCTGTTGAACTTTCACCGCTTGCGAAAAGAAAACCTGATAATCCTGATCTTGTTGAACGCTTTGAGTTGTTTATCACCTCGCGTGAAATTGCCAATGCTTTTTCTGAGCTCCATGACCCTCTGGATCAGAAGCAGAGATTTCTTGCCCAGGTTGAAGCAAAGGCGCAGGGGGATGAGGAGGCGCACAGCATGGACGAGGACTTCATCAGGGCGCTCGAATACGGCATGCCCCCTGCTGCGGGAGAGGGAATAGGGATAGACAGACTTGTCATGCTTTTGACGAATTCGCCGTCTATACGCGACGTGATATTATTCCCTCAGCTAAAACCCGAACTGTAAATGAACCTTCCCTATCAATTATTCATAGCCCTCAGATATCTGAGAACCAAGAAAAGACATAAGGGCATTTCATTCAATACGCTTATCTCTGTCGGGGGGGTTGCGGTCGGTGTTATGGCACTCCTTGTGGTGCTCTCCGTAATGAGCGGTTTCCATGAAGACCTGCAGAAGAAGATCCTTGGCGTTAATGCGCATGTTGTTGTCCTCAACTACCGCGGTGCTATGCCGGAGTACAAAGATGCGGTGAAAAAATTAACGGGCGATACGGATATTCTTTCATCTGCTCCTTTTATATTAGGCCAGGTTATGGTTTCATCCGGGAAGAGGGCGCAGGGGGTTTTTTTACGGGGAGTTGAACCTGAAGCCGAGTTGAAAACGACGGAAATCGGGAAGTTCATGAAGGAAGGCGGGTTGGATGACCTGGTTTCAAAAGACAGCACGCCGGGTATTATCATCGGGAGGGAACTCGCAAGCAGTATCGGCGTATTCAAAGGAGACCTTGTTACTATTCTGTCTCCGGTCGGGAAGATAGGACCGCTTGGTATGCTGCCGAAAGTGAGACAGTTCCGGGTTGCAGGAATCTTTGAGGTGGGCATGTTCGAGTATGACTCCAACCTTGTTCTGACGGACTTGAAAGCCGCCCAGGAGTTTTTTGACATGGGTGACACGGTTACCGGTGTTCAGCTCAAGCTCGATGATATATACAAGGCGCCTGCTGTCAGGGAACGGGTGCAAAAAACATTAGGGTTTCCGCTCTATGCAAAGGATTGGATGCAGATGAACAGGAATCTCTTTTCAGCGCTGAAATTAGAGAAGTTTGCCATGTTTATCATCCTGATCCTGATAATCCTGGTTGCCTCATTCAATATTGTCAGTACACTGATCATGAATGTCATAGAGAAAAAAAGGGAGATCGCAATTCTCAAAGCCATGGGTGCAACGGACAGGGGTATCATGAATATCTTCATACTGCAGGGTTTATTCATCGGGATGTTCGGGACTATTGCCGGTGTCGCCGGGGGATATCTCTTATGTTATTTTTTAAACACGTATCAACTCATAAAGCTCCCGGCTGATGTTTATTATTTAAGCCACCTGCCTGTTAAAACCCAATTGTTTGATTTTCTTGTTGTTTCGCTGTCAGCAATTATCATCAGTTTCCTCGCTACGATCTATCCTGCATGGCAGGCGGCAAGAATCAATCCTGTTGAGCCATTGCGGTATGAGTAACTATGAAATAAGTAATCCCTCCTTTCCTCCCTTTAGAAAAGGGAAGTATTTTCCTTCTTCTTTAAAGAGGGGTTCGGGGAGATTACCGATCTTATTGTCTCTTCCACATCTATCAGACAGGCTCGGAGGTATGCATGATTAAATGGATATTCAAGATCATCGGTCTCCTCATACTGGCGGTCATCATCTTCCTTGCCCTTGCGCTATGGCAGGGTGGAAAGCCCTTCCGGTGGTTAGGCCAAAAATCAGAGCAGGCAGGAGAGATTGTTAAGGAAAAAAGCGAGGAAATGGGCAAGGAAGCGGACAAGATCAAACAGAGGACCGATGCGGTGAGAGATACAACAAAAAAGGTGACAGGCGGAATTAAGAAAACAGGAGAGAAGATTAAGGAATTCACCGGATCGAAAACTGACAAATGACAGCAAACCGCGGGGATACCCTTATTGAAGTGCGAAATTTAAACAAGTCTTTTACTACTGCTGCGGGTGAGCTTCAGGTATTGAAAGACATTCATCTTGCGATACAGGAAGGAGAAATGGTCGGTGTGGTCGGTGCCTCCGGAGCAGGTAAGAGTACACTGCTTCATATCCTTGGCGCTCTGGACATGCCTTCATCCGGTCAAGTCTTGTACGGGGATACCGATATCTTCTCCATAGACAGAAATGCGCTCGCCTCATTCAGGAATAAAACAATCGGTTTTGTTTTCCAGTTTCATCATCTTCTCCCGGAATTTTCTGCAGAAGAGAATGTCATGATGCCGGGACTGATTGGGATGGGTGCATGGGGACACGGATCAAAGGGATCGAGGTACGAACAGATTCAGGGCAGGGCAGTTCGGCTTCTCGACGAATTTGGGTTGTCCGAACGGAAGAGACACAGGCCAGGGGAACTTTCAGGCGGGGAACAACAGCGTGTTGCAGTTGCACGGGCTCTGATACTTGATCCGAAAGTGGTGCTTGCAGATGAACCCACCGGAAATCTGGACACCCGGACAGGAGAGGAACTGTTTAATATCCTTGTCAAGCTCAACCGGGAAAAAGGAATAACCTTTGTTATTGTCACGCATAATGAGTCTCTGTCGAGACGCTGTCATAGGATCCTCAAGATGACTGATGGTAACCTGATCGATAC
>JALHSV010000249.1 GCA_022865525.1 Thermodesulfovibrionales bacterium | reverse complement strand
CATAAGCGGTGCGCAATTCAGCACGGCAAATTTGTCCATTGGGGCACCAACCGCTGGTGGCCGGCTTTATGCACTTGATCTGTTCGGTTCAGTCCTTGGTGCATTGATATCCTCACTGATTATTATTCCTCTTTTCGGTATCCCCAGTGCGCTCTTACTTATAGCTATGATAAAGGCTTTCTCGTCAATGATGATACTGAGCCTGAGACCTTTTTATACTAATCTGACATGAACATTCTTCTTACAAGGGGTTATAAAATATTCCTCCCTTTGGAAAAGGGAGGTTAGGAGGGATTTTTGTGATGAGGACATCATTAAAAAATCTCCCCTTTCCCCTCTTTACCAAAGAGGGGTATTTTCAGGACAATTCGTTTTATAATACATAATGGCAAAGAGAGTACAATGTGAGCTTTGCCCCAATGGATGCGTTCTCGAATTAGGACAGCACAGTAAGTGCCGGGCACGTATGAATAAGGATGGCACGCTTTACAGCCTTGTCTACGGGAAACCATGCGCTGTCCATGTTGATCCGATCGAAAAAAAACCTTTCTTTCATTTTCTGCCGGGTACTACAGCGTTTTCCATCGCCACCGCCGGTTGCGTTTTGAGCTGTAAATTCTGTCAGAACTGGCAGATATCCCAGGCAAAGCCCGAAGATACAGACACCTATGATTTACCACCTGAAAAGGTGGTGAGCAATGCGATAGCCTACAAATGCAGATCTGTAACGTATACATATACCGAGCCTACCGTCTTTTATGAGTACATGTATGACACTGCGGTCATAGCAAAAAAGCAGGGTATAAGAAACACCATGCATTCATGTGGCTATATCAATGAAAAACCTCTCAGAACACTGTCAAAGTTCATGGATGCCGCTGATATTGATCTGAAAGGCTTCACAGAAGATTTTTACAGCAGGATCTGCAGCGGGAGCCTCAGGCCTGTGCTCAATTCGCTTGTTATATTGAAGGAAGAAGGCGTATGGCTCGAAATAACCAATCTCGTTATCCCAACTCTCAATGATGATCTGAACAATGTCAGGGAGATGAGCAGATGGATAGTAAAAAACCTTGGAGCTGATGTACCGATACATTTCTCACGGTTTTTTCCCCATTATAAATTGACAAACCTTCCGCCAACCCCGATTGAGACATTGGAAGGCGCGAGAAAGACTGCCATGGATGCTGGTCTGAAGTTCGTCTATATCGGCAATATCCTTCACGAAGGTGAAAACACCTTCTGTCCGAAATGCAAGAAGGTACTCATTGAGAGAATGGGATATTTTGTGAAACAAAATTATGTTGCGAATGGCAAATGCAAGTTCTGCAGTTCAGCTGTTGCAGGGGTTTGGAGTTAGGAAGGAGAACAGGATGAAAAGAAGAGATTTTCTGAGAATATTTTTATTAGGTGGCCTTTTCAGCCTCTTCGGTAAAAAGGCCAGGGCCGAAAAAAAACCAGAGAAACCATTGAAAGAGGCCATGTTCTGGAAAAGATTGGACTAATCATGAAAAAGCACACGTGCACCTTATTAATCACAATCTGTTTTCTCCTGATAAGCCTTGTCACCAGTGGCTGCACAGAAAATATCAAAGAACCATCAGTTGCAGGTACATTTTATCCGGCTGACAAAAAAGAGTTACAGGAGACCATTGATAGCTTTCTCTCAAAAGCAAAGAAAATTCCAGGAGAGGGAAACATTATTGCACTCATCTCTCCTCACGCAGGATACAGATATTCCGGACAGGTTGCAGCATATGGATACAAGCAAATTCAAGACCGTGATATCAGGAAAATTATCTTAATCGGCCAGAGCCATCAGGAAAACTTTAAAGGGGCGTCTGTTTATACAATGGGGTTCTTTAAGACACCTCTCGGGAACGTAGGAATCGATGAGAAATCCGCCAAAAAGCTCCTGAATGAGAATGCGGACGTAAAATTTTATCCCGAAGCATTTGCAAAAGAACATTCACTCGAAGTCCAACTCCCTTTCCTACAGTCTGTGCTGAAAGATTTCACCATCATCCCTGTACTCATTGGATCTCCCACGAGACAGACGTTCGAACATCTCGTATCAGAAATATCAGAGATTATCGATGAAAAGACCCTGATCATTGCAAGTACCGATCTCTCCCACTATCACGGGTATCAGAAAGCAATGGATATGGACAGTAAGATTATTGCAGCTATCGAAAAGCTTTCTCTCATGAATGCCGGAGAGTTGGTACAGAGCGGTGAATCCGAAATGTGCGGAGCTGTTCCTGTAATAATCGCAATGGAGGTTGCAAAAAGACACGGAGCTAATACCGGTATCCTTTTTAACTATGCCAACTCAGGTGATGTTACAAAGGAAAAAGACAGGGTTGTCGGCTATGCTTCCATCGGCCTGTTCAGGAGTCCATATACAAATGAGGAGAAGAAAGAATTGCTCTCCATCGCGCGGAATGCCGTCACTGAGTACGTTACAAGCAGGAAAGCAATAGAATTGGATATAAAGAATCCAAAGTTAAGAACCGATGGGGCTGTATTTGTGACCATAAAGGAAAAGGGCTCCCTGAGAGGCTGTATCGGTCATGTTCAGGCAACCATGCCTCTGTATCAGTCAGTTATAAAAAACGCTATAGCCGCATCATCGAGTGATCCGAGATTTCCCCCGATGACAAAAGATGAATTACAGGATATCGAGATCGAGATTTCCATTCTCTCCCCAATGCAGCGATTGAAAGACGTAAAAAACATTCAGGTCGGCAAGCACGGTCTGGTCATCAGAAAAGGTTCTCAGAGCGGCCTTCTCCTTCCACAGGTGGCAACTGAGCAGGGATGGGACAGACAGACCTTCCTGAAACACATCTGTTTAAAAGCTGGCCTGCCGGAATATGCATGGAAGGATGCAGAACTATATACCTTCACTGCCGAAATCATAAAGTAAAGCTTTCAACAAATGAAGAACCCTGCGGTCCCGAAGGCTTTCGGGACGAGGTATCAACAATTGAAAATGTCTGTTACAGGTTGTCATTCCGCACTTGATGCGGAATCCAGATTATTCTGTTGTGTTCCTGGATGCCCCGATCAAGTCGGAGCATGACAGAATATATGATCTATTATTACCCCGAAGCTGAGCTTCGAGGAATTCTTTGTTTAAAATAATATGACTTTTTCCTTGACATGCACAATATATTGTGGTTAAATGTCCATGAAATTTAATAATAATACAATTTATTGATAATAAAGAAAAAGCAATGGAAGAAGGGGGAACCATGGAAGTAGCGCAAAATTTGAGTCTTTCACCAAATGCCTTAAAAGTACTTGAGAAGAGGTATCTGAAAAAAGATGAGGAGGGGAAGGTTGTCGAGACACCGGCAGACCTCTTCATGAGGGTAGCCAAAAGCATCGCTGCTGCTGATCTGCACTATGGAAAATCGCAGGAGGAAGTCGGGCAGGTTGCCCATGATTTTTATCAAATGCTTACCTCCCTCACGTTCCTTCCGAACAGCCCTACCCTTATGAATGCCGGAAGGAGGCTCGGCCAGCTGAGTGCTTGTTTTGTCCTTCCTGTGGATGACTCCATGGAATCCATATTCGATGCCGTTAAATACACTGCAATAATCCATAAATCAGGCGGCGGAACAGGATTCAGTTTTTCGAGGCTGAGGCCGAACGGAGACATTGTCGGCTCCACGAAGGGGATATCTTCAGGCCCGGTCTCTTTCATGACTGTCTTTGACACAGCTACTGAGGCGGTAAAACAGGGCGGGACGAGAAGAGGTGCAAACATGGGAATGCTGAGGGTCGACCACCCTGATATCCTCAGCTTCATCACCTGCAAGGACGATACGACGAAATTCAATAATTTCAACATTTCTGTTGCCCTCACCGAGGAGTTCATGCAGGCAGTTGAAGAAGACAAATCCTATGATCTTGTCAACCCGAGAACGAAGAAGGTCGTTAATTCCCTGAAGGCAAAAGAGGTGTTTCACCTTATTGTGGAGCATGCATGGAAAAACGGTGAACCGGGCATTGTCTTCATCGACAGGGTAAATGCCTCAAATCCAACCCCGAAAGCAGGGAGAATAGAGTCTACCAATCCGTGCGGCGAGCAGCCCCTCCTCCCGTATGAATCCTGTAATCTCGGCTCAATCAATCTCGCAAAAATGGTAAAGCCTGAATCAAAAGAAATTGACTGGGACAGACTGCGGGACACGACATGGAAGGCGGTGCATTTCCTTGACAATGTCATCGATGTCAATAAATATCCTCTCCAAAAGATAGAGGAGATGACCAGGGCAAACAGGAAGATCGGCCTTGGCGTTATGGGATGGGCGGACATGCTCATACAGCTCGGCACTCCGTATAATTCAGACGGAGCGGTGCACCTTGCCGAAGAATTGATGGAATTCATCCAGAAAGAGGGGACGCATACATCAGCTGCACTCGCAGAGCAGCGGGGTGTATTTCCTAACTATGAAGGAAGTGTGTATGACGGGAACATACGCTTGAGAAATGCCACCGTCACAACTATCGCTCCCACGGGGACGCTCTCGATCATTGCAGGATGTTCATCAGGCATTGAACCAATCTTTGCCGTCTCCTTTGTCAGAACCGTTATGGAGGGTACCAAACTTATCGAGATCAATCCGTATTTTGAAAAGGTAGCAAAGGAGCGGGGATTCTGGACAAGAGAGCTCATGGAAAGGATTGCGGACAGAGGTTCAGTTCAGGATTTTGATCAGATACCTGATGATGTTAAGGCTATTTATATGACTGCCCATGATATCTCTCCATCTGAGCACATAGCAATGCAAGCCGCTTTTCAGAAATATGTTAATAACGCTGTTTCAAAGACTGTCAATTTCCCCCATAAGGCAACGCCGAAAGACGTGGAAGATGTCTATCTCCTTGCCTATAAACTCAACTGCAAGGGGGTTACCGTTTACCGGGACGGATCGAGAGAACAACAGGTACTGACAAGAGGCAAGAAAGGCGAGAAACAGCAGGCGGAAGAGGCAAGGCAGAAGATTGTGCCGCGAAATAGGCCTGATGTCATTAAGGGGACAACTCGACTCATGAAGACCGGCTGCGGCAACATCTATGTCACCATTAATGAGGATGAAGAAGGGCACCTCTTCGAACTCTTCACGTCCATGGGCAAGGCCGGCGGATGTGCAGCAAGCCAGTCCGAGGCAATCGGAAGGCTGGTGTCACTTGCATTCAGATCAAATATCGAGCCTGATGAGGTTATCAATCAGCTCAAGGGAATTATGTGTCATTCCCCGACGTGGCATGAAGGGGGGAGAATTCTTTCCTGCTCGGACGGAATAGCAAATGCTCTTGAACGATACCGTACAAAAGGGTCGAAAGGAAACGGAGACGGCCATAAAGTTGT
>JALHSV010000248.1 GCA_022865525.1 Thermodesulfovibrionales bacterium | reverse complement strand
CCCAGAAGATCATAGACGGCAATCTTGAAGCTACACGGCGTGGATATGAGGAGGTAAAGGAAGGATGAAACTGAAAAGCTGGAAAGAGGTAAATCCAGGAGCGGTAATTACCGACGCCGGGAATTCAAGAGAATTTAAGACTGGCTCATGGAGGTCATTCAAGCCTGTCTGGATCGAAGAGAACTGCATCCAGTGTCTTTTCTGCTGGATGTACTGCCCTGATATGGCAATTAAAGTTAAGGACGGAAAGAGGGCTGAGTTTGACTATGATTTTTGCAAGGGCTGCGGACTATGCGCACTTGAATGTCCCGGTAAAAAAGGCAAAAAGGCGATTATCATGGTAGAGGAGGGGAAATAATGGCAAAGGTGGTTGCAGTAACAGGAAATGAAGCTGTTGCCAATGCCCTCAGACAGGTAAATCCGGATGTCTGTGCTGTCTATCCCATAACCCCGCAAACGGAAATGATGCAGCGGTTTTCGAGTTTTGTATCAGACGGCCAGGTGAAGACAGAGTTGATCCTTGTAGAGAGTGAACACAGTGCGATGAGCTCATGTGTCGGTGCATCTGCAGCGGGTGGACGGGTTATCACCGCGACTTCATCGCAGGGACTGGCACTCATGTGGGAAATATTGTTTATTGCATCCGGGACAAGACTCCCCATCGTCATGCCTGTCGTAAACAGGGCTCTCTCAGCTCCATTGAATATCCATGGTGACCATTCAGATGCAATGGGTGCACGAGATACCGGATGGATACAGCTCTGGTCTGAAAATGGGCAGGAAGCGTATGACAATACAATACAGGCATTCCGTATTGCAGAGCATATGGACATAAGACTTCCGGCAATGATCTGTATGGATGGCTTCATCATAAGCCACTCGATAGAGAGACTGGAATATCTGGATGACCAGGACGTGCAGGCTTTTGTTGGCAAATTCAAGCAGTTGAATCCGCTTCTGGACATTGAACATCCGGTCAGTTATGGCCCTCTTATCCTCCCTGACTATTACATGGAGTACCGAAGGGCACAGGCAGAAGTTGCCACGAAGGTTGCGCAAGTCGTCCTTGATGTTGCTGATGACTTTGCACAATTGTCAGGGAGAAAATACGGATTATTCGAGACATACAGGCTTGATGACGCAGAGATAGGGCTCGTTATCCTCAATTCAGCAGCGGGTACGTCGAAGGATGTCGTTGATGAATTCAGAGACAGGGGAATTAAAGCAGGTTTGTTCAAGCCCAGATTATACAGGCCTTTCCCCTATGAAGAGACAGGGGAAGCATTGAAACACCTGAAAGCACTTTGTGTACTCGACAGGGCGGACTGTTTCGGAGGCTCCTTCGGGCCGGTATTTGTGGACATTGCCACAAGCCTCTATCCATACCGGGAAAGACCAATACTGATCAATAAAATATATGGACTTGGCGGGAGGGATTATTTGCCAGGGCATGCAGAGCTTGTACTCAATGAGCTTGTGGATGTTGCACAAACAGGAACGGTGAGGAATTACAAAGAATACATAGGAGTGAGGGAATAATATGGCAAAAGCACTGACACTCAAAGAGCTCTCAAAGAGGGAAATTAACATATCGTCGGGCCATAGGTTGTGCTCAGGGTGTGGGGCACCAATAGTCGTAAAAATGGTTCTCCTTGCATCCGATTATCCTGTTGTTGCTGCAAATGCTACAGGATGCCTTGAAGTTTCGACCTGTATTTCAGACTACACATCCTGGAAGATTCCATGGATTCATAATGCCTTTGAGAATGCGGCTGCAACTCTTTCAGGGGTTGAGACGATGTACCGGTCATTGAAGAAGCAGGGGAAAATAAGCCAGGATATCAAGTTTATCGCCTTTGGAGGCGACGGCGGCACATACGATATCGGACTGCAGAGCCTTTCAGGAGCCATGGAACGCGGTCATGACATGCTCTACATCTGTTATGACAATGGTGCTTACATGAATACAGGCATACAGCGTTCAAGCGCTACACCGTTTGGAGCTGATACTACAACGAGACCTGCAGGAAGTGTTGTGCCGGGAAAGACTGAGAAGAGAAAGAACCTGACAAAAATCATGGCTGCTCATAATATTCCCTATGTTGCACAGGCATCTCCAAGTCACTGGAGTGACCTTATGAAGAAAGTAAGAAAGGCACTGGAAATAAGCGGCCCGAAATTTATGAATATCATGGCACCATGTAACAGGGGATGGAGAACAAGGACTGACGACGCGATTATGCTGAGCAGACTGGCGGTCGAGACCTGTTTCTGGCCACTGTATGAAATTGAAAACGGTGTGACGAAAATAACCTTCAAGCCGAAAGAAAAGAAACCGGTTGTCGATTTCCTGAAACCACAGGGAAGATTCAAACATCTCTTCAAACCAGAAAATGAAGGGTTATTAGCAAAAATTCAAACAGATATCGACTGGGAATGGGAGAAGTTGCAGAAAGAGGAGGCTTGTTTTACCTCATAAATCTCTGATCTCAGAGATCGGTTTACGGTGAGCAAATCTTTTTTACTCGCTACTGGTTTTCTTTTCTCTTTGTACGAGTTGCTTTATTTCTTTGAGGAATTCCCTTTTACTGACAATGCCCTTCTTCTTTAAAAGATTGATAAGTGCCTCATGATCGAGAATGCTTCTTTTAATCATTTTTCTTCGTTCAGGCACATTAATACACCCTGAATGTATTAACTCACTGATTAAAATCTTGAAATTTTTTTCAAGTTGGGCTGTTTTCCCCTCCATCTTTTTTATCTGGTCTCTTTGTTCCGCAAGCTGTTTCTCCAAATTCACAATAAGACGGAGAATGTCCGGGGAAAGGGGAATTGTATCTGAAGGAGTTTTTTTCATTGCATTCAATGCTCTATATTAAGAATAAGTTTTTTTTAAGTCAAGTAAATCATAGGACATCATATTATCGCTTATAAAAAAGGGGCTCTCTTTGCCGAGAGCCCAGGGGGAGGTGAGAAAGGAGTTACATTTCAAACTTAATTATATTTAAAGCATTTTATGTGCCAACTCAGATTAGCTGATAATATATTGAATTACAATGGATATTCAGGAAACTATTCGTCAAGAACAGTGAATACATGACACGGTTTGTCATTCAGAAAGGCGTTTTCTTGATATTACTTCCCGGTGGAGAGTCTCTGCATTCCCGCAGTTTTGCGCTCAGATATGTCCGTGTTCAACCCAACGGTAAATGAAGAATACTATGGCAACAAGAACTGCAATAAAAACCAGGGTAGCGAAAAGCTTCGGTTTCCAGAAGAGCAAGAAAATAAGCAGCAGTATTGCTATGCCGATAATAAGGTACGGATGGTCCCGAACGATTGCAAAGGAACCTGAAATACTGCCAATAATAAGTGAATGTTCCACGAGGGTCTGCCCCTTTTCACTGCAGAGGGCCGTGTGGAGTTTTTGATGCACGTTCAGTATTAAATTGTTTGCTTTTCCCATTTTCACTATTTCAATCATACCATAACTCTGCAGATTTTCAATGGTGGACGGTAGGGGATTCGAACCCCCGACTTCCACGTTGCGAACGTGGCGCTCTCCCAGCTGAGCTAACCGCCCATACTATTTTCTGATATAATATCATATCGTTGTGATACATATATCCCCAAGCTATTTGATGTGCTATAGAGTATAACAAAGTTTAAGAGAGATCCTAATAAAAAGATCGGGGATCGGCAAATGCATAGTCTCCTGAAAACGGCAGACGAGCACAATTGATGAAGGTACGTGTCGGTGTATACATCTGCAGCTGCGGCACGAACATTTCTGAAAAATTAGATCTCAGCGAACTCTCCAGATATTCGTCCAGCCTTAATGACGTTGCATACGTCAAAATCCATAATCTCCTCTGTTCTGAAGAAGGCAGGAATTTTCTGATTAATGATGTCATGCATCACGAGCCTGCCCGGGTTGTTATTGCTGCCTGCAGTCCAAGAGAGCACGAAAAAACTTTCAGAAACGTCCTCCAGAGAGCCGGTTTCAACCCTTTTCTGTTTCAAATGGTAAATCTCAGGGAGCAGGTTGCATGGGTGACTGCTGATAAATCTCAGGCAGGTGAAAAAGCCCGATGTTACGTACGGGCAGCAGTTAAGCGAGTGGCACTGCATGAACCATTGGAAATACAAGAGATCGATTGCAATACAGACGTGCTTGTTATAGGAGCGGGTGTCGCCGGGATAGAGGCTGCACTGATATTAGCTCAATCTGGAAGAAGGGTCTATCTGGTGGAAAAAAATTCTTTCGTCGGAGGAAAGGTCATACAGTACGAAGATGTTTCCCCTACGATGGAGTGCTCTTCATGCATGCTGCAGCCGAAGATGGATGAGATTCTGTATCATGAGAACATAGAATTATTGACCTGCAGTGAAGTTCAGGAAGTCCTTGGGTTTGTGGGTAATTTTACTGTCAGGATAGAGAAAAAGGCCGGATTTGTGGATAAGAGCAAGTGTGTCGGGTGCGGGGCATGTTATGAACAGTGTCCGATCACTACCAAAAATGAATTCAATTCTAACCTGAGTGACAGGAAAGCTATCGATCTGCCTTTTGCCGGTGCGCTCCCCAACGTGCCTGTGATTGACAGAAAAACCTGCCTGCGTTTTCACGGTCAGGACTGTACAATCTGCAAGCAGGCCTGCCACTTTGATGCAATCGATTATGATGACAGGGATGAAATCCTTGAGAGAAATGTCGGTGGAATAATTGTAGCAACCGGTTTTGAACTGTTTGATCCTTCGGCTCTCCCTCGCTTCGGCTATGGCAAGATACCCGAGGTATATACAAGCCTTGAATTCGAGAGAATCTTGTCCCAGAATGGCCCCACCGGGGGGAAACTCCTGATGAAGAACGCAGGAGAACCAAAATCCCTTGCAATAATCCATTGTGTGGGAAGCAGGGATAAGGGCGTGAAGGATTATTGTTCGGGTGTTTGCTGTCTGTATGCAGTGAAATTTGCTCACATGGTAAAAAAACGTTCACCTGCTGTAAAGGTATATGATCTCTATGCTGACTGGTGTGTCCCGGGAAAAGACAATCAGTCTTTTTTGGATTCTATCAGGGAATGGAAAAATTTCAGGGTTATCCGGACGTCACTTCCAATGAATGTAATCACAAAACAGAGCAAAGAGAGAATCAATCTCTCCTGCACTGATGTATCAGGGAAACGGAAGAAAATTTCTGTTGATATGGTGGTGCTCTGCCCGGCTATGATTCCGGCGAAGAATTCAAACATGCTTTCGGAGATACTCTCGATTTCTCAGGGTAAGGATGGATTTTTCTCTGAAGGGCATAAAACACTTGCCCCGGTATCAACAAATATTGAAGGGATATTCATCGCAGGCTGCGCGCAGAGTCCAAAGGATATCCAGGGGTCGATTGCCCAGGGGGCTGCCGCAGCAGGGCAGATTCTCTCCATGCTTGTTCCCGGCAGGAAATTGGAACTGCATGCGATGACTGCCGAAATCAATGGAGATGCCTGTTCGGGCTGCATGATTTGTCTGGGACTCTGTCCATACAAAGCTATTGTTTTTGACAGGGCGAAAGGGGTTGCTGTTGTGAATACCATTCTTTGCAAGGGATGCGGGACCTGCGTGGCGGCATGTCCGAGCGGTTCTGCAAAGAGTAAACACTTTACAACAGAGCAGGTATGTGCTGAGATCGAGGAGATATTACAATAAAGGACTTTGAGCCGAAAATTATAGGATTCCTGTGTAACTG
>JALHSV010000247.1 GCA_022865525.1 Thermodesulfovibrionales bacterium | reverse complement strand
TTCATACAACGTGGTATTGAGGAGGTTTCAGGAAACACCATTCTCGACGGTGCTGATTGTTTTTCTCGTTTGCATCGGTCTTTTCCGGATCTTCTATATCCAGAATGGCCCGCTGGAATTGAGTCCCGATGAAGCACATTACTGGGAATGGTCCCGCAGGCTCGACCTCAGTTACTACTCGAAAGGACCGATGATCGCATATCTCATTCGCCTCGGTACCAGTTTCTTTGGGGACACAGTTTTTGGCATCAGAATTATGGCTGTTGTTTTTTCAACGCTGAGCAGTATTCTCCTGTATTTTCTCGGGAAAAGGCTTTATGGTGAGAAGGCCGGGTTGCTATCCGCACTGATTATGCAGGTAATCCCTCTTTTTTCAGTGTATGGTATCCTTTTTACTATCGATTCTCCCTTTGTTTTTTTCTGGATCCTTTCGCTCTTCCTATTCCGGGTAGCGCTCGATAAATCTCAAGCCTCCCATCCTCAAGCGCTCATTTACTGGAGCCTGCTTGGCCTGTCGGTTGGGCTTGGGTTATTGACTAAATATACCATGGCTTTCTTCTCCCTTTGTGCTCTTGTATTTTTATTCAGTTCGAAAGAGAAGAGAAAAGTACTGCTGACAAAAGGTCCTTACCTTGCCTTTATCATCAGTATCCTGATTTTCAGTCCGGTCATCATATGGAATGCAACGCATGACTGGATTACCCTCAAGCATACTGCCGGGCAGGCCCATATTGCAGAGGGAATACAGATTTCACTCATAAGTTTCCTGGAGTTCATCGGATCACAGTTCGGCGTTATAACCCCTCTTTTGCTCATACTGATGGCTGTTTCTCTCTGGCAATTACGGAGAGAAAAAGAGGGTTCCCTTCTGTTCTGGTTTTCAGTTCCTGTAATCGGTTTTTTCCTTTTGAAAAGTATTCAGGGAAAAGTTCAGGCGAACTGGGCCCTGCCGGCTTATGTAACTGGTATCGTCGCCTTTTCCGCATATTCCCTGAAAAGATTCTTTCACGATGGGAAGGGGGGAAGGATTATGATGGTAATCGCACTTGCCATTGCACTCATAGTCACCTCTTTGGCTCATTACCCACAAATACTCAATCTTCCCGTAACCCTTGACCCGACGACCCGGCTTGCCGGCTGGAAAGAGTTGGGTTCAGAAGTTTCAAAATTATATGAACAGATGTCTCTCGATCATCCTGTATTTATCTTTTCCGACCGATATCAGGTCTCGAGCCAGCTTGCTTTTTATGGCAAGGGCCATCCCGTAACGTATTGCATAAACGTTGACCGGAGGATGAACCAGTATGATCTGTGGCCCTCTTTTCATACGTTCATCCGCTATCATGCAATCTTTGTGAGAACAGGCGATGTTACGATCCCGGAAAAGGTTGCCGCTGCATTTCATAAAGTTGAGAAAAAGGTATTTACCGCTTATACTAAGAAGCATGCAAAAATCAGGGATTACTCCATTTTTATCTGTTACGATTTCAAAGGATTAGAGCAAGAGAGGCCGGGGACGTATTGATGACTCTTTCTGTCGTGATACCGCTCTATAATGAAGAGGAAAATATTCAGCTTCTCCACGAACGATTAAGGAACGCGCTTGACCCCCTGGCGCAGGAATATGAAATCCTCTTTGTTGATGACGGAAGCACTGATCGTTCGCTCTCTCTCCTCGAAAAAATTCAGGCAGACGATAAACGGGTGATTGTACTGAGCCTGAGGCGAAACTTTGGACAGACTGCAGCATTTGCAGCAGGGTTTGATTTTGCCCGGGGAGATGTTGTCGTTACCATGGATGGGGATTTACAGAACGATCCTACTGATATACCGAAACTTCTCGAGATGATCAAAGACAATGATCTTGTGAGCGGCTGGCGCAAGCAAAGAAAAGACCCTTTTTTTACCAGAAGATTGCCCTCCATCATAGCGAACTGGCTGATCAGTAAAGTAACCGGTGTGAAGCTCCACGATTACGGATGTTCCCTCAAAGCATACAGGAGGGAAGTAATAAAGAACCTCAAGCTCTATGGAGAAATGCACAGGTTTATCCCTGCTGTCGCAAGCTGGTACGGAGTCAGGGTTGCGGAAGTGGAAACCGTCCATCACCCGAGACTGCACGGCAAATCAAAATATGGCATATCTCGTACGATCAAAGTTGTTCTGGACCTGATTACGGTAAAATTCCTCCAGAGCTTTTCCACAAAACCGATCCAATTCTTTGGGCCTGTTGGCTTGTTAATCGGCTTTCTCGGATTTCTCATCCTGCTCTATCTCACTATTGACAAACTCTTTTTCGGAAATCCAATAGGCGGCAGGCCGCTGATTTTGCTTGGCGCTCTTCTGATAATCGTCGGCATACAGCTTATCGGGATGGGACTTTTGGGTGAAATGCTCGTGAGGGTTTACCATGAGAGCCAGAGAAAACCTATTTACGTAATGAAGAAGATCCTTGGCCCTGAAAGCAAATAAAATCTTCCTGATCATAATCAAGATCAGCATAAGCTCTGCTCTCCTCTATTTTGTTTTCGAAAGAACAGGTCTTACCCAGATACTCAAAACATTGAGCAGCATAAACATCGCTGCCTTTATCGCAGCGATATTCCTTTATGTTTTCGCTCAGTTGGTTTCCACATTACGATGGAAGCTGCTTCTTCCTGACGGGTTCGGATTAAAAAAACTCTTTTCCCTGTACATGATCGGGGCTTTTTTTAACACCTTCCTTCCCGGGATTATCGGCGGGGATGCAATTAAGGGGTTTTATCTTTACAAAACAACCGGAAAAGTTGCTCTTGCCCTGGCGTCTGTTTTTATGGACAGGTATCTTGGGTTGGTAGTTTTGATTGCGATATGTGCTATGGCTTTTCCTTTCGGATATCAGTACCTGCACGGGTCGAACATAGAATGGATTTTTCTGGCAGTTATTCTGTCTTTCATCCTTGGCAGTTTTTTGTTTTTTGGCCTGCGTATCGGACAGCATATTAAACACCTGGCGGATCTGTACCATTATTTTCATATCTATCGCAACGAGAGGGGCACGATAGGAAAAGCATTGGTTCTTTCAGTATTGGTGCAGTTCTCCGGGTTCTCAGCGGTATACATCCTTGCGCTCGGGTTAGGACAACATATCCCGTTCCTCTCGCTTTTAATCTACCTGCCGCTCATCATCCTTGTTGCGATGATTCCCATATCTATTTCCGGATTGGGAGTTAGGGAAGGGGCTTTCGTGCTTTTTTTTGGTTTCATCGGTGTTAAGCCTGACGCTGCTGCTGCGATTTCCTTGTCCTGGTTTATATCAGCCTCGGCCGGCAGTCTTATCGGTCTGATCGAATATCTAAAGTATAAAAAAGAAACGAACACCGGAACAGTT
>JALHSV010000246.1 GCA_022865525.1 Thermodesulfovibrionales bacterium | reverse complement strand
ATGCGGAACCTGCGTGGCGGCATGTCCGAGCGGTTCTGCAAAGAGTAAACACTTTACAACAGAGCAGGTATGTGCTGAGATCGAGGAGATATTACAATAAAGGACTTTGAGCCGAAAATTATAGGATTCCTGTGTAACTGGTGTTCTTATGCAGCAGCAGACGCTGTGAGCAGTTCAGGGAAGGTATCCCCGCCCAATGTGAGATTCATCAGGCTCATGTGTACTGGCAGGCTTGATCCTGAGTTTGTCATGAAGGGATTTCAATCCGGTGCGGATGGAGTTGTGATACTCGGATGCCATCCCGGTGATTGCCATTACAAGGAAGGTAATTATAACACTCTCCGAAGGGTTTATCTCTTGCGACGCATGTTGAGTCAGTTTGGTATCGAGGAGAAACGGGTAAGGCTGGAATGGATATCAGCATGTGAGGCTGAAAAATTCGTTGACACACTTCATGACATGGTCAGAACAGTCAAGGAACTTGGGCCTCTGGGGAAGGGGGTTACCGGTGATTTCGGGAGATAACATTGCCTAAGCCAAAAGCAGCCTTTTACTGGTGTGCATCCTGCGGCGGATGTGAAGAAGCTGTTATTGATCTTGCTGAGGACTTTCTGACAATTGCTGGAGCATTTGATTTTGTATTCTGGCCGGTTGCAATGGACTTCAAATTGAAAGATGTTGAAGTACTTCAGGACGGGGAAATAACCGTCAGTTTCATCAATGGGGGGATAAGAACATCAGATCAGGAGCACGTTGCTAAGCTCCTAAGGAGGAAATCAGCTCTTGTTGTCGCTTTCGGATCATGCGCTCATTTAGGTGGTGTACCCGGACTTGCTAATTTCGTGAAACGCTCTGATATTTTCGAATATGTATACCATGCATCGCCTTCTGTTGTTAATCCTGATAAAAAAGAGCCCCAGGAACTAACGAACACTAAACAGGGAATATTAACGCTGCCTGAATTCTATGATACTGTCTATACGCTTGATCAGGTTATCGATGTCGACTATTATCTCCCCGGCTGCGCACCTCCGCCGGATCTTATTATGAAAGCTGTAGCGGTTATTCTTTCCGGTAACCTTCCTGCTAAAGGGACTGTTCTTGCCCCTGATAAATCCTTATGCGATTCCTGCAGGAGGAAGGTTACAAGGCCTGAGAAATCTGTCATACGGGAGATCAGGAGGGTTCATGAAGTTTTGCTTGACCCTGATCGGTGCTTCCTTGAACAGGGCATCATCTGTCTCGGACCTGCAACACGTGATGGTTGCGGTGAAAGGTGTATCAATGCAAATATGCCTTGCCGCGGATGTTTCGGCCCGACAGGCGGGGTTCAGGATCAAGGTGCAAAGTTTCTTTCAGCACTCGCCTCGGTTATCGATGCGAATGACGAGCAGGAAATAAAGAAGATTACAGACTCGATCGTGGATCCGGCAGGCTTATTCTATTTCTACTCTTTACCGTCATCCATGCTGAGAGGGAGAAGGAATGTATAAATACAAGGGTTCAAGGGTTCCAGGATTCAAGGGTGCAGAGATGAAGGAATGAGCAAGCGTATTACCATTGATCCTGTCACGAGGCTTGAGGGGCATGGGAAGATAGAAATCTTCCTCAATGAAGAAGGTGATGTGGAGAGAGCCTACTTCCAGGTGCCCGAACTCAGGGGGTTTGAGGCTTTCTCAGTCGGCAGGCCTGCTGAGGAAATGCCGAGGTTAACTTCAAAGATCTGTGGCGTCTGTCCAACTGCCCATCATATCTGTGCCACAAAGGCACTTGATGACCTCTACAAGGTTGAACCACCACCTACTGCAAAAAAACTGAGGGAATTGATGTATTCCGCTTTTATGCTCGAAGACCATATGCTCCATTTCTTCTTTCTCGGGGGAGTAGATTTCATTGCCGGTCCATTGGCTTCACCTGCTGAAAGAAATATTCTCGGAGTAATTTCAAAAATAGGATTAGATGTTGCCAAGAAAGTTATCAAACTGAGAAAGGAATGCAGGGATATCATTACCTATTTGGGTGGAAGGGTGATCCATCCTGTCTGTGGTCTTCCAGGGGGAGTTTCAAAACCGATGGCCGAGGATGAGAGACTGAAAATCGTGGAGGTGGCAAAGGGGGGTATTGAATTCATGCAGTATGCATGCACGATGTTTAATGACATTGTGCTGAAGGATAAGGATTATCACGATCTCCTGATGGGAGATACGTTCAAGCACAAAACATACTATATGGGGATGGTTGATCAGCAGAATAAGGTGAATTTTTACCATGGAGATATCCGGGTAGTTACACCTGAAGGAAATGAATTCGTAAAATTTAAACCGAAAGATTACCTCCGTCATATCGCAGAGCATGTTGAAACATGGAGTTACGTGAAATACCCGTATCTCAGGAAGCTTGGATGGCAAGGATTTACTGACGGCATGGACAGTGGTATCTACCGTGTCGCACCTTTGGCAAGGCTGAATGTTGCCGACGGCATGGCAACACCGCTTGCTCAGGCGGAATATGAACGGCTCTTCAAGACACTCGGGGGAAAACCTGCGCATAACACGCTTGCCTTTCACTGGGCTCGGTTGATAGAAGCCCTTTATGCTGCTGAGCATTTGCTGGAACTGGCTCAGGACAAGGAGATTACCGATTCGCATATCAGAAATATTCCTTCAGCGACTCCCAAAGAAGGTATCGGTATTGTTGAAGCGCCCCGTGGTACCCTTATTCATCATTACAAAACCGACAAGAAGGGGATTATAACCGAAGCGAATCTGATTGTTGCTACAGTGCATAATGCTGCGGCTATCTGCATGTCCGTTGAGAAGGCTGCACGTAGTCTCATACGCAAAGGGAATGTTTCAGAAGGTCTTTTGAATATGATAGAAATGGCGTTCCGTGCTTATGACCCATGTTTTGCCTGTGCAACCCACACATTGCCGGGTGTCACAGGCGCATCTCTTTGTATCCGGAACTGTCATGGTGAGATTATTCAGACCCTTGGACAGGAATTTTCATAAAACAATGAGTAACAGGGGTAGAAAATATAAAGGTGTTGATTACTCAATTGATTTCTGGTAAAAATATACCGGAAGGAGGTGGTCACGTATGACAACAGTAACAGTAGATTGTCTCGGTCTCAGATGTCCACAACCTATTCTGAAAATAGCTGCAAAGTCGGCTGAATTGAATCAGGGTGATATCCTTGAAGCCTCAGCTGATTGTCCTACCTTTGAAAAGGATATCCGTCATTGGTGTGAAAGAACCAAGAAAACACTGATGTGGGTAAAGGATGAGGGAGGCGGGAAGAAGCGCTGCCAGATTCAATTTTAATAGTTGGATAGTACCCTGAGAAAAACTTCCACCAAGAGGATTCATATGCAGGAATTCATCAGAGATTTAGTTCAAAAAAACGATACAAAAATTCTCTTTATCGTGCTCGACGGACTGGGAGGACTTCCCTTCGATGGTAGGACGGAACTGGATGTAGCTGATAAACCCCATCTTGATGCACTTGTCCGGGCATCTGCATGCGGGCTTCACATCCCTGTTGCTATGGGAATAACTCCAGGAAGCGGTCCCGGCCATTTGGCGCTTTTTGGGTACGATCCTGTTGAGTGGCAGATCGGGAGGGGTGTGCTCGAGGCACTTGGGCTTGGCATAGAACTGAGAAAAACAGACGTCGCAATCAGGGTTAATTATGCAACAGTTGAGAACGGCCTTATTAAAGACAGGAGGGCCGGAAGAATTCCGACGGATCAAAGCAGAAAGATTACCGAAAAACTTCAGGCAAAGCTTCAAAAAATAGATGATGTCGAGGTGATTCTTGCTCCCGGAATGGAGCACAGGTTTGCTGCGGTGCTCAGATTTCCTGAGCCGCTGCCGCCGGGATCGGCTTCAATCAAGGATACCGACCCGCAGAAAGAGGGAAAGGAACCAGTCCCCATAATCCCTCAAACTCCGCAAGCGGGGAGGGTTGCACAGATTGTTGAAAAGTTCATTGCGAAGATCACAGATGATTTGAAGAATGAGCCAACGGCAAATTTTATCCTTCTCCGTGGCATTGCACAGGTGCCTGATATCCCGCACTTCGAGGAGACATATGGACTGAAATCACTCTGCATTGCTGTCTATCCCATGTACCGCGGGCTCGCGCGCCTGATCGGCATGGATGCGCCGGCTTTGCAGGGTGACGTACAGGACGAAATCGAATTTCTGAAAAAGCATTATCATGATTATGATTTTTTCTTCTTGCATGT
>JALHSV010000245.1 GCA_022865525.1 Thermodesulfovibrionales bacterium | reverse complement strand
TATGCCGGCAACCAGGTAATTGAAGAAAGGAACGGCTCTGATCTGGTTCTGAAACAATATGTCTACGGCAACGGCATCGATGAATTACTGCGTCTTGATGTCTACAGCGGTGCGACCTCCACGCCATACTACTTCCACACCAACGACATCGGCTCGACCACGGCTATCACTGATGTCAATGGCGCCTTAGTTGAACGGGTTAGTTACGACACTTTTGGTTTGCCTTCGTTCTCTGATGCTGCCGGACAGTCCATTGGTGCTTCTTCTATAGGTAATACGATATTGTTCCAGGGAAGAGAATATGAATCTGATATAAACCTGTATAATTACAGAGCCAGGTACTATGATTCGATCATGGGCAGGTTCCTGCAAACGGATCCGATTGGATATCAAGATAGCATGAACCTTTATCAGGGCATGAACATGAATCCGGGGAATTATCTTGATCCGTGGGGTGAATGGACATTAGGAGTACATAAACAAATAACTGAAGAAGCATGGGGAAAATATTCCGGATTAGGATATCCAGGATTAAATATGTCTAATTTTAAAGCAGGACTAATACAGGGTTCAACATGGCCAGATGTACCCGAAGGTTATATCAATATCGCTGTAGTTGGAGGCTTTACTCTTCTAACTGACTGGGTAAGCAATAAAATTGGAATGGACACAAAATGTGAGTTTAAAAACATGACTTATCAATCTCATTATGGTGACTTGCAATGTTGGCACTCCATGCAAAGCGAAGGGAATACAAAGGAAGGCACACGTGAACAAGCGATAGGTTTTATATCAAGATGGACTAATTTAGCTAAGGATTTTTTGACAGGAAATAAGACTAAAAAGCTGAGTGGCTTCTGGAAAGGCTTCATACCCGGGCATTTTCTTGGAATGGCATTACATGTCATTGAGGATTCTTATTGCCCAGCGCATACAGGAAGAAATAATGAGAACTGGAAAATAGTTAAATTCAACAAATATGATGAAGAAAATAAAATAGATCATTCCAAACAAGATGAGCGTGACTATAATGAAAAAACAAAAAAAGGATATGAACAAGCTGTTAAAATTACGGAATCAGTTATTCGAATGTTTTTTAATAGAGTAAATAATTCTAACTTCTTTAATGTTATGAAAGCATATATGTTGCAAACTGTATTTGATTTTGAAAACTGAGAGGTAAAAATGAATAAAAAGTCACTTTATTTATTAGGAATACTTGGAATAATAATTTTGATATTCTTTTATTTAAAATTTCGAAAAGAGCACATTGATTGGAACGAAGAACTTTTAATGTTGAATGGAGATAAATTAGCAGTTCATTTCGATAATTCAAACAGAGCATATTATAAATTATTACCGCATATAGCATTTGGTGGAGGTGGCGATAAGATTGATTTTTCATTGAATTTTAAAGGGAAATCCTTTAAATATCAAAGTAAGTATATTCCTATCGTAATTCAAAAATGGAAAGGAAAGATATATATTGTTTTGTATAAATATTTTGGTTGGGAAAGATTATTAAAATTTCTAGTAATCGATGATAATATCAAAGAAATTTCAGCATTTGTTTTTCCAAAAAATATTGCCATACAAAATCGAGAATTTAATGATTCTGCTGATTCTATTAAAAATCTATTTGGTGAACCTATTAAATCTTATTACATAAATCCTGAAGATAATAGATTTAGAAAATCATTAACTGCTCAATTGTGGTTTTTTTTAGAAACAGGGAAAGGAACAGTAGAAATATGGGGAAAAGAAATAAATGAAGATTTTTTAACAAAATATATAAGCAAATATATTGAACCTGCAAATTAATACAATTCATATCAATGATGCCAACAGCATCCTGTCGTTCGCCAAAATAAAAATTGACAAAGAAAATGGCAAAATTGAATAAAGGAGGCAGAATTGGGATTTAGTGAAGAACTTAAAGTAAATATTCGAAAGAAAGCCCATCACACTTGCTGTCTTTGCAAATCACTCGGGGTTGAAATCCATCATATCATTCCTGAGAAGGATGGTGGACCGAATACAGAAGATAATGCTGCACCGCTTTGTCCCTCTTGTCATGAAACATATGGTGGTAATCCTGATAAAAGAAAATTACTTCGTGAAGTACGCGACTTTTGGTACGAGATATGTGAGAAAAGGTTCGCTGGGGATAGTGATAGATTGCGAGAGATATCCGAATTACTAAAAGTTACTGCATCCAGAGATGATGTAAATCAAGGCATTGATGGATTGATGAAAATGCTAAGGGACGTAAAAGCCAAACTCGAAACGAGTGAAACACAAAAGGAAGTGCCTAGTCAACTCGGAGGCATGATTGGTATAACACAATTCGGTGGAGTGAGCGCAGGACGACATTGTAATAAATGTGGCACAACAATTGGATTGATGATTGGGGATCAGGGGAAATGCCCGAGTTGTGGAACTCCTTGGTAGTAGCAAAAAGGATTAGTTCTTTGACTTCTTTAATTGAGGGCTGTGTTTAATGATTATTAGCGGCATCCCCAGGGGGGATAGTATCACTAGATGCTTCGGAAAACCTCAGCATTGTGATACTAACGTCCTGACCGAGAAGCAGCGCAACGGCACGGTGGTGACTAACACCTACAATGACCTGAACCTGCTGACCAACCGCGCCATCCAGCTGGCCTCCGGGGTCCTGGATACCACCGGCGAAACTTACGAATATGACGGCGCCTCAAGGC
>JALHSV010000244.1 GCA_022865525.1 Thermodesulfovibrionales bacterium | reverse complement strand
CGTGGAATGACAGCAGAAGGAATTATCCTGGTTGGGCATAGCAGGGGAGGACTTATCGGACGGAAATATCTCTCGAAAACAGACAGCCCGATCAAAGGCCTGATAACTATTGCTACTCCCCATAAGGGAAGTGCTATTGCAAAAGTAGCCCGGTATTTCTCACCCCTTGCTTCTCTGATCAGTCCGCTTGTACCAAACAGTGACAAAAGTAACGTAGCTCGCTCAATAAAAAGAATCGGAGAATTTCTCAAAAGCCGGGCATTACAAGAACTGCTCCCGGAATCACATTTCTTTGAATCATTGAATGATGATCCTCGTGCAGGTGTTTTCTATATCTCTGCCGGTGGCATTAATCCTGTACTCTTCAATTTCTCTACTTTTTCATTTCCCGTGATCTTTGCAAAGGTTATTCCTGATAATCTTTATCCGGATGAGATGAAAAAGGGGAAAGGTGATGGGCTCGTATCTGCCGAAAGTTCAAAAATACCCTGGTCTGGTGAACATTATTATTTCGATTGCAATCATGCAGAGATATTGTTTGATGAAGGAGTGCGGGAGACCTTCATTCATGCAGTTGATCTGATGTTCCCCTGAACGGCGATGCAACTGATGTCAATACCGATCAAAAAGACACTCTCATCCCACCATACAAAGAAAAACCTAAAGTCCCAAAACTTCCAATCTCTTCATAATTTTCGTCAAAGAGGTTCTCTCCTCTGGCAAAAAGGGTGATCCCCTTTGACACCCTGTAACTACTGCTTATATTGACGAGTGAATACGATGACAGAGTCCTCTTAACTGAAGAATCGAACCTCTCTCCGACAAAAGTGTAATCGGCGAGGACCGTGAAATCTTTGATTGATAAGTCAACAGCAAGATTCAGTTTATCCTGCGGCCTGAGAGGCAGTTGTTTCCCGGTCTGCCTGTCTTCTGTATCAAGGTATGTATACCCTGTTTTTATATTCACATGGTCATTCACTTCTATCAAAAGACTCGCTTCCAGACCTTTCACCTTTGCCTCTGCAATGTTTGCGGCGGTAAACGTCAGGGGGTTTGTCGTAATCAAATTCTCATACTCCTGGTCAAAATAGGTCACGGAAAGGTGCACGCTATCTTCGAAAAGGTCCTTTGAAATACCTACTTCCCATGAAGTGGTCTCTTCAGGTTTCAGCTTCCGGTTCCCGTAGAACGGGAAGAAGAGTTCATTCAGTGACGGTGCCCTGAATCCTGTGCCATAACTGGCCCTGATGCTCGCTTCAGCATGCGGTACAGTATAGAGGGCTCCGAACCTATAGGTAGCTTTGGTGCCGGAAATGTCGCGGTCGTCGTACCGTGCACCGGCGGTCACCACGAGTGCTTTCCCCAAAAGTTTGAGCTTGTTGTTGAGATACAGCGCATAATTGTCAAGGGACTCATCAAATCCGGGGTTTTCTCCCTTCTCCAATCTGTATTCAAGACCAGCCACCACTGAATAGTATTCTGCGGGGGAAAAATCATGCTGCCAATCAACTGTCCTGATAGCTGTCACAATCTCTGTATTATTAAACGCAGTGTCTGGATCTCTGAACGTGAGGGAATCTCTTACAAGTGATACGCTTATTGTCTGATCCCACATATCGGAGAGACGAAGCATCCCCTTGCCCGAAAGAAGCGCATGGTGTCCGCGCTGCACAAAGTTCAGGTCATCAACAGCTTTTCTCTCGAAGAAATCAAACCCGTCAAGTTCGGATCTTTCATAAGAATATCTGCCGGTGAATTCCATCCTGAATCTTTCCGTCGCTCTGAATCCCAGTTTCCCGGAAAGAGATGCGTTCCTGTATCCGTCCCGTTCAGTTCCTGCTTTTGCTGCGGAAATACCGTCGGTCTGAAAATACGTGCCGGTTAGCCTGTAGTCTGCTGTTTTATAGCCTCCTGCAATCGCAACAGTAGGTTCCAAGGTGCCGTTTGAGCCTGCCTCAAAAGAAAGATCTGCCTTTGGCGTGTCTGCTCCTTTTTTGGTGATGATATTGATAACGCCTGCCATTGCCTCCGAACCATAGATGGTACTCTGCGGACCTTTGACTATCTCTATCCGCTCTATATCCGCT
>JALHSV010000243.1 GCA_022865525.1 Thermodesulfovibrionales bacterium | reverse complement strand
TTATTTGGTATAGTGAATTGAAATGGATTCCCATAAGGAAATACTGGCGCTGATTCCCGCTCGAGGGGGTTCAAAACGTATCCCTCGTAAAAACATCAGGGAGCTATGGGGCAAGCCCCTGCTGGCCTATTCCATCGAGGTGGCCAGGCGCTCCAAAGTGATCAATCGGGTGATCTGCACGACCGACGATCATGAGATTGCGGATATTGCCCGGCAATATGGAGCCGAGGTTCCCTTTATCCGACCTGCTGAATTTGCCGCCGATCAATCGGGGGATACCGAATTTTACATGCATGCGATCGCCTGGCTGCGCGAGCAAGAAGGTTACCATCCCGACATCATCACCAACCTTCGCCCAACCAATCCCTTGCGCAGGGTGGAAGTAGTGGATGACATATTAGAAACTCTGCTTCGGAGAAATGATGTTGATTCGATCCGATCCGTGTGCCGGTCTTCGATCTCGGTCTTTTTAATGAGAACCATAAATCCAGAGAGCGGCCTTATCGATTGCCCGGTTAATGTTCCCAGGGAAGGGCCCTTCCAGACAGCGAAGCAGCCGCTTCCGCAGAGCTTTTTGCTTAGTTCATATTTGGATGCGACCTGGGTGGAGGCAGTTTTGCGAACGCAGAGATCTCTTGGTCAGAAGATGCTGCCCTATATTCTCAATGAGAATCCCATTGATCTGGATACGGAAGATGATTGGTCCAAGTTACTTTCTCAATATTCTTCCTATGATGCATATTTGGCAGCGCAGGACCAATCAGGGCCAGCCTCTTTCCGAAGTGCGGATATGAAATCCAGCGGTAAGGATTTGTAAGGGATGAAGATGAAAATCATTTCAGTCGTCGGTGCCAGACCTAATTTTATGAAGATAGCTCCGTTCATTCGGGCTATTGAAAGGTACAACCAGACTTCTTCCGGGTCGCATGGCCAAAATATCAATCATATATTAGTCCATACCGGCCAGCATTACGATATCAGCATGTCCCAGGCGTTTTTCAGGGAACTGAACATCCCGGATCCGAACATTAACCTGGAAGTCGGATCCGGTACCCACGCCGAACAGGTTGGCAAAACCATGATCACATTTGAAAGTGTGTTAAGGCAAGAAAAGCCCGATTGGGTGGTAGTGGTCGGCGACGTCAACGCCACCCTGGCTTGCTCGGTGACGGCCAAGAAAGAGGGTGTCAAGGTCTGCCACATCGAAGCCGGGCTACGTTCAGGCGACATGACCATGCCCGAAGAGATCAACCGTCTGGTAACCGACCGCTTGGCCGACCTGCTGCTCACACCCGATAAAATATCAAGTGAAAACCTTCGCAAAGAAGGAGTATCTGAAAACAAAATCGTCTTTGTCGGCAACATCATGATCGATACGTTGGAAGCCAACCGAGCCAAGGCGGCGGCACTAAACATTGATGCCATTTGTACCGACAACATCATTGGAAAGAGGAAACATAATTCCCAGATTTTGAAAGAAAATTATTACGGGCTCATGACCATGCATCGTCCCTCCAACGTGGACGATCCGGCCGTGCTTGGACCTCTGGTTGATTTATTTTGTAAAGAAGTGGCCAATGAAATGCCATTAATTTGGCCGATCCATCCTCGTTCTGAGAAAAAACTCAAAGAATTCGGCTTGTGGGAAACCGTTTCAAAAACCGTTAATATGATTCTGTTGAACCCGATCGGCTACCATGAGATGCTGCGACTTAATATGGATGCAAGCCTGCTATTGACCGACAGCGGGGGGTTGCAGGAAGAATGTACGGTGCTGGGCACCCCCTGCTTGACTTTGCGCTGGAACACTGATCGTCCTGTGACCTTGCGCGAGCACGGCGGTGCCAGTGTACTGGTGGGCAACGATGTGGAAAAGATCCGGACTGAATATAGAAAGAGTTTGGCAAGTGAGCGAAAGCCCATGCGGCCAGAGCTTTGGGATGGCCATACGGCAGAGAGATGCCTGCGGGCGATTCTGGATTATAGGAAACCTTTATGAAATTCAGTGCCAGAATGATTAACTGGTTAATCATCGTCTATTGTTCGGTCATTTTATTAATTTCCGTTGTTTCACTGAACGGTTCCACTGCCCTGAACAAAAGCAAAACTATCGGACTTCGGACTGACTATTTGCTGCACGTGCTGTTATTTATCCCCTGGATGGTACTGGCCAAATGGCGATTGAAGGGAATCAATTCTAATATTTATTTTTGGTTTGCGCTTGGAGTGGGAATAATATTCGCTGGATTTTCGGAAGTGGTCCAAATTTTCGTGCCTGACAGGTCCTTTAATGTGATAGACTTGCTAGCCAATAGCTTGGGAATAGTTATCGGAGCTTTGATTGTGGGGTGGGGGTGGCGAAGCGCCAGGTAAGACAGAAGACATTTTAAAGTTTTGAGTTGTGAGTTTTGAATTTTGAGTTAAAGAAAAAAGAGTAAAAAGAAGTTTTAAGTTTAAAAACTAAGTTAAGAAAAAAAGAAGAAAAGAGTTATTGGTTATGAAAAAGAGCTTGATAAAAGAAAGTAGGAAGAAAAGGGGCTATAGGCAATAGGCTAGGGGCGATAGGGAAGTTAGTAATCAGTAGATAGTAAACAGTAGTTAGTAGACAGTAGTCAGCAGGAAGAAAGGGGCTATGGGCGAGAGGCTATAGGCGATAGGGAAAAGAGTTAGATAGTAGTCAGTAGTTAGTAGATAGTAGGTAGTAGGAAGAAAAAGGCGATGGGCGAGAGGCTATAGGCGATAGGTGAGAGGTTATGTTTGAATAATAAGGCGATGGGCGAGAGGTTATGTTTGAAGAATAAGGCGATAGGCAAGGGGCTAGAGGCGTGGGGAAAGACAGAAAACAGAAAACAGAGGACAGAAAGAAAAAAGATGTAGGGGCGCGGTCTGTGACCCGCCCGCTCTTTTCAATAAATCAATAAACAGTAAAAATGCGTGATTTTACTTTAACAATTTATAGAAAATTATTAAGCGAACTGCTGCACGCGGGATATGGATTTGTGACTTTTGCGGAATATATTCAAGATTCAGAAAAAAATAAAAAGACCCTTATCCTTAGGCATGATGTGGATAAAAAACCATTGCGGTCGTTACGAACCGCAGAAATTGAAAATGAGCTGGGGTTAAAGGGCACTTACTATTTCAGGGTCATTAAAAATAAGTTGCCCGGGAAAGCGATCGAGTTCATCGCAAAATTGGGACACGAGATCGGTTATCATTATGATGACCTGAATGACGCAAGTGGGGTTGAAGAAAAAGCTTTGGAATTGTTCAAAAAAAATCTTGCCAAACTGCGAGAAGTGGCACCGGTAAAAACGGCCTGCATGCACGGCAGCCCGCTTTCCAAACATGACAATAGGAATTTATGGAAAAATTTCGACTATCGCGATTTGGGGATCATTGGTGAGCCATATTTTGATATTGATTTCAATGAAGTAATGTATCTCACTGACACGGGGAGGAGGTGGGATGGGGAAGGATTTTCTATTCGAGACAAAGTAGTTAGTAGTGAGAAGTTAGTATTTAGTAGTCAAGACTCAGTAGACAGTAGTAAGAAGTCAGTAGTTAGTAGTAAAAAAAAAGAAACAACAAATAAATTGAAATTACATTCGACTATAGACATTATTGGAGCATTAAGAAACGACCTACTTCCTTCTACAATCATGTTGACTGTTCATCCCCAGAGATGGAATGATCAATGGTTGCCATGGATTTGGGAGTTGTGTTGGCAGAAGGTCAAGAATTTCGTTAAGTATTTTGTAGTGAGAAGAAGTAGTTAGTAGTTAGGAGTTAGTAGGAAGAGTGAAGAACTAGATAGTAGTTAGTAAAAAAAACATTACGGAACTAAATAAACATATGCAATCATGGATTTCAAAATAAATGAAAAATCTCGTTAAAGTGCTTGCTCCTACTAACTACTGGCTACTAACTACTAACTACTCGATCTATAAATGATCTATAAATCGAAATCCTATCAAGATTTGATCTTCTGGCAGAAAGCTCATGAATTTGTTTTGAAGGTTTATGAATACACCTCAACATTTCCCAAGCATGAGCTGTTTGGCCTGTCATCACAATTCAGGAGAGCCGCGGTTTCCATTCCGGCCAATATTGCCGAGGGATTCCGTAAAAATGGTCCGAAGGATAAGGTCAGGTTTTACAACATCGCTGAAGGCAGTATAAACGAATGTTCCTATTATCTTCGTCTTGCTTCTGATCTCAAATATGGCGATAATGAAGTTATGATGAAATTATTGGTTGAGGTATCAAAAATGATCAGAGCTTATGCGAAAAATGTCGTTTAATTCTTCTACTAAATACTATCTACTAACTACTAACTACTAAGCAAATGCCCTCAAACTACTTAAAAAAAGAACGCTTCTACTGGCTAAAGGTTATCCTAGATGGGCTCTTTCTAGCTATCGCTTTCCTGACCACTTATTGGCTGCGCCGCGGCGATTTCCTTATAGATGAAGACTTCCGGAGATTTCTGCCGATACTTTTCCTGACCTGGTTCCTGGTCACCATCTTGTCCAAGAAATTCAAGGTGATCGAAAAACAGGATTACTTTTCACGGCTTCAGCCTTATTGGCTCGCGGCGGTTATTTTTGTCTCGCTGCTTACTTTGCTGCTCTATTTCATGGGTTGGGTCTATCTCTCCAGGTTCATCATCTATGGTTCAATCGCAATTTATTTTATTCTGGAGAGCATATTTCTGGCATTTCATTTGATATTTTTGCGCAAGCGCGAGCCGGGCCGGTCCATCCCCTTCGCCGTATTCTTTTTCCTGATCGAGCTGGCGGCCTTGTCCGGGGCTTTTTTTACCATCTATTTTTCCAAGCGCGCAACCTTCCGGCTTGAGGAAAAATACCAGCTAGCCCTAATGGGACTGTTTTTTGCCTGGCTACTGATCTCGTTGCTGGTCCATCGCTTCAAGGTTAAAACAGAAAACGGTTTCTGGAACGCGTTTGTCCCGTTTTGGCAGTCGGAAGCACTGATCCTCGGTCTGGTATCTTTCACGGTTTTTATTGCTGCCCGAGGCTCTATGTCCAGGCTGATCATTTTCGGCTCCATCGCCGGCTTCGCCGTCCTGGAGAATATTGTCGTCCTGGCCTATTATATCGTCTCCCAGTTCAAACGCGCCGATGAGGATCCGGCCGAGCTCCTGGCCGACGAACTGGCTCACCCGCAGGCGGTGTTCGCGGGCGATGAAGAAGAAGCCAAGGCGATCGTCAGGGAAAAATACAGCTTTCAGGAAAGGGATGACGGCCAGGAAATTTTAAAACAAAGGCTGGAGCGGCTTTTTTTAAATAAGTTCCATGAAGTCTACGATTTTATCAAAAAATATGTCGACCTCGGCCGTTTCGACATCCTCTCTTCGGCGTTCCTCTTCGCCTCTGACATTTTCAATATCGACATTTTTGAGGACGATTCGCTGGGCTTTTTCTTCAATTTCGAAAAGGTGAACAACTTCCGCTATGTGAACCGTGTCTGCATCGCCTTGAATAAAAAAATGAAAATGGGCGGCGTTTTTGTCGGCTGCTTCGAATCATACGACCAGCGCCGCCAGCGTATTTTCAGCAAATTCCCCCGCTGGTTCGCCAGGATATTTTATGTCATTGATTTTCTCTATAAACGCATTATGCCCAAATTGCCTGTATTGAAGCAGATCTATTTCCAGATGTCGCACGGCAAGAAAAGGGTCTTTTCGCGCACCGAAATTCTGGGCCGCCTCTATTATTGCGGTTTCGAGGTCATCGGCCTGCGACCCATCAACAATATCTATTACTTCATCGCCAAGAAAACCAAGGAGCCGCGGACCG
This sequence comes from Thermodesulfovibrionales bacterium, assembly GCA_022865525.1. Classification (GTDB taxonomy): domain Bacteria; phylum Nitrospirota; class Thermodesulfovibrionia; order Thermodesulfovibrionales; family SM23-35; genus JALHSV01. The sequence continues at coordinate 870 of JALHSV010000243.1, read as the reverse complement.
ACCCGCGTCCATCCTACGGCCCGGTCTTCCGCCAGCGCCGTTTGGGCCAGGGCGGGAAGATCATTTACATCTACAAACTGCGCACCATGCACCCTTTTGCCGAGTATCTGCACCAGTATATTTTCGAAAGGAATCAGCTGGAAGAATCGGGCAAGATCAAGGGTGATTTCCGCATCACCTCCTGGGGCCGCTTTTTCCGCAAGACCTGGCTGGACGAACTGCCCATGCTCGTTAACTGGCTGAAGCGAGATATAAAGCTTGTAGGCGTGCGGCCTTTGAGCGAGACTTTCTTCAAGACATATCCGGAAGATCTTCAGAAAGAACGGAACTTGTTTAAACCGGGATTGATCCCGCCGTTCTATGCGGACATGCCTTCCGGGATCGAGCAAGTATGGGAGTCGGAGCGGAAATACCTAAATAGATACAAGAAGCACCCGGTCCTGACTGATATAACTTATTTCTTCAAGGCCTTTAATAATATTCTGTTTCATCATGCCAAGAGCTCTTGAGTAGACAGTAGACAGTAGGTAGTAGACAGTAGGAAGAGAGAAGAACTAGTAAATAGTAGACAGTAGGCAGTAGATAGTAGACAGTAGCAAGAGTGAAGAAGTAGACAGTAGAAAGAAAATTGCGAGAAATTATTGAAGAGATATGAGTAAAAACTTCGCTTTCATGCAATTTACTAATACTAACCACTGACTACTGACTACTTTAATTAATGAATACAATGAACACGAAATCCAAAATTAGTAGATAGTAGATAGTAGATAGTAGATAGTAGATAGTAGGTAGTAGGAAGAGTGAAGAAGTAGACAGTAGGCAGTAGATAGTAGACAGTAGCAAGAGTGAAGAAGTAGACAGTAGGCAGTA
>JALHSV010000242.1 GCA_022865525.1 Thermodesulfovibrionales bacterium | reverse complement strand
CAAAAAAACGGAGGGCTATCATCAGCATGACCGATATGAGGATTATGAAAAGTTGCAAAAACGTCATCCTCACTGACATGAACTGAAAGCCTGCAGCCCCGAAAATATGGGGGAAAACCTTATCTGTTGCACCTTGGGTGAGCATGACATAGTTTTGGAGAAATATGGACACGCCGATTGCGCTGATAAGCGGACTGAGTCTGGGCGCATTTCTCAGGGGTTTATATGCTATCTTTTCTATGGTAAAGCCATAACATGAACAGAAGATTACCGAGAGGATGATGGTGAGCAGCAAAGACAGAGGCAGATTTTGGGCTGTGAGGCCGATGGCAGTAAAAAAGGCCAGAAATATTATACCCAGGTAGGCCCCAAGCATATAAATCTCGCCGTGGGCAAAATTGATGAGCTCAAGGATTCCATATACCATTGAATATCCGAGAGCAATAAGGGCATAGACACTACCGAGGGTAAGACCATTGATCAACTGCTGGAGAAACATGTCGAATTTTAACAAAAAAACTTCGGGAGAGCAAAAGAGAAGATGGTAAAAAGCAGATAACAATAAACATACAGCACATTTTGTTATTGAATTATAATTAAGCATATGCTAAATTATATAAAACATAGCCTGCTTTATCCATAAATTTTATGCATGACAGCAGATACAGTATTTTCGCTCATTCTCGGCCCCGATATGCATCGGGACCTCCGAGGTGAATTCTGTCTTCGACAGTATTCAAATCCGCTCAAATACCATATCTGCTGTCCAGTTTATGAGTAATGCGGGTAGATTTTTCAAGAAAGGAGGTGAGACGATGAAAAAATTCATAGGGATTGTTATGGCATTTGTCTTTGTACTATCTTTCCCTGGATTTGCTCCTGCAGTTGATGAACAGCCTGCTGGCAGTAAAGGAAGGGCAAAGGCGAAACAGATTACCGGCGAGGTTACAGAAATTGATGTCAAAGCTAAAACGGTGAGTGTTAAGGGAAAAAAGGGTACTCTCACTATCATATTTACCGATAAGACAAAAGTTACGATGGACAAGGAGACCAAGACCCTCGCTGATGTGCAGTTTGGGGATAGGGTAACCGTAAAGTACAGGGAAACTGATGGCAAGCAGACGGCAAAAAGTATCGAGATTAAGTCCGCAGCAAAAAAACCTAAACTCCCAACATAGAGGATAGGGAATCGTTTATGGAACAAGGGGCACTCAGGATGCCGAGTGCCCCTTGAATATGCCCATCAATTGTCAAAAACCTGCAATAGCGAACCTGCGTATTCTGTTATTTGACTTATCGTTATATATCCCATGTAAAATACTCACAATGTCTCTGAAGAACTATTTCCTCAGCCTTTCTTTGAACAAAAAACTCATCGGAATGATGCTCATTCTCAGCCTTATCCTTGTGTCCATTTTGACGTTTTTGTATTCTCAGGCTGAGAAAGCCCTGCTTGAGGAATTCGAAAATCAGACCGCTGAGCTTTCCAAGGCTATACAGATTGGCGTCGAGGAAGTCACCAGTAAGGGATTCACCGATGAGGCAAAGCTCCAGAATTATCTCAAGACATTAAATGCACGGGGTGTAAAGGAAATATCGATTATCAGCAATGCTGATGAGATTGTGGCAAGTACAAACCCAATGAATATAGGAGAGGAGGTCGGGCCGCGAAGAAAAGAGCGCATTATCAAGGCAGAACTCGGGGAACCTGTCTCCAAAGAAGGCAAGGTATATAATGTGATTCTCCCCGTCGTTGCAGGGAATGAACATTATGGGTATATTCATCTTAAGATCAATGCAGATGATTTTTCAGAAATTCTTGCAAGCAACGCTATCAAAAGAATCGTCGCGACCTCTCTGGTCTTCGGACTCGGCATTGTCCTCGCCGTATTCCTTTCCTTAATGTATACAAAGCCAATTCATAATGTAGTAAATGCAGCGCGGAAGGTAGCAGCGGGGGATCTTACCCCGGAACTCCATACGGACAGAAAAGACGAGATCGGGGAACTGACCCATACCTTCAATTACATGGTACAAAAACTCAGGGAAGAACGCGCCCTCGAGGAAAAACTTCGGGAAGTTGAACACCTCTCCAATATCGCCCAGTTGGCAAAGGGCATCGCGCATGAAATAAGGAACCCACTCAACTTTATCAGTCTCTCGATCGACCATTTACGGAAGAAATTTAGCCCGCGCGAAAATGCGGAAAAGGAACAGTTTGAGTCGCTTGTCACGAGTATCAAGCATGAAATCCAGCGGCTGAACAAGCTTGTCGGGGATTTCCTTGATTACGGGAAATCTCTCAGGTTAAACCGCCAGGACACCGATCTGCATGCCATTATTCAGGATGTTGTTGCATTAGTCTCGGCAAAGGCGGAAAAGGATGCAATAAAGATACAGTATTATGATGAAGGGCTCCCCAGGCTCTCCATAGATCCTGAACTTATCAAGACATGCCTGTTCAATATTATTCTCAATGCATTCCAGGCGATGCCGTCAGGCGGAGAAATTACCGTCAGATCACGGATGTTAAACGGCACAGCCACTATCATCATTGCAGATACAGGGATCGGTGTTTCACAGGAGAACCTGTCCAGGCTCTTTGATCCTTTTTTCTCAACGAAGAGCACGGGGCTTGGGCTTGGACTTGCCATGACAAAGAGGGTTATCGAAGATCACGGCGGAAAAGTGGATTTTCAGACTACAGAGGGCAAGGGAAGCACGGTGACAATCTCTCTGCCGGCATAAAAATAAAAAAGGGTCCAAGGATTCGAGGATTCAAGGGTCCAAGGTTTTAAGTCTAAGAATATTTTACTGGAATCCTCGGCCCCTCGACCCCTTGTTTATGAGAGGAGGAATATATTGGCTGTTATTCTGATTATTGACGACGAAGAAAATCAGCGGAATATCCTCAAGACCATTCTTGACGATGAGGGGTACGAAACATAT
>JALHSV010000241.1 GCA_022865525.1 Thermodesulfovibrionales bacterium | reverse complement strand
CCGTTATGAGATTTATGACAGACAGGGGAGAAGGGATGGTTATGTCAAAGAGAATCCATATCTTAGGAGATATGAGTACTACGATGAAACAGGAAAGCTCAAGGGATATGGAAAAGAAAATACCTCTCTCAAGCAGTTTGAGCTCTATGATGGACAAGGCAAAAGAGCAGGGTTTATGAAAAAAAATTCCTATTTCGACAGATTAGAGATCCGTGACATAAGCCCCAAGTAGGTATAAGGCATTGCTCATACGTTCACCGATTTCCTTAATCTCACGAATCTTGTATGGAAATATTAACTTATAATGAAGAGAATCACCATGTTTACGGAAATCGAACAGGGAAAGAAAGGAGAATGGATCATGGAAATCAAAGTGGAGAAACCTACCCGGCAATTCCTTGAAGACCGAAAGGTTAGTTCTTGGGGAATTTGGGAAAAGGAAGTATCACGGTTTGACTGGTATTATGACGCTACTGAGGAATGCTACATCCTGGAGGGGGAGGTAGTCGTTGAAACAAAAGATGGCAGCCGGGTTCAATTCGGGAAAGGGGACTTTGTTACATTGCCCAAAGGGCTTTCTTGCGTGTGGGATATTAAGAAACCGGTGAGGAAGCATTACAACTTCCCTTAGACTGATGGAACCATAGGGGTATGGATGACCATACCCCTGCGGATATTTTATAAAACTATTTTACCACCAACTTTTCTCTTTCTTTCCGGAGGAAGATTCCTGCTGTCCGGATGTTGTGTTGTGATCAAGTGCATCGAGGATATAGTCTCTCATTATTTTCATATTTATTCCTTCAGTTTTCATAAACCCCCCATATCATGCAGAATACACACGGTTAACAGTAACGAACACTCACGAAATATGCGGTTAAGACACCGGCAGCAAACAGACCGGCATAGACTGCAAAATCAACAAGAACTGATAGTGTTATTTCCATGATTTCACCCCCTTGAAGCAATGAATTCATATGCTTCTGATTCCATTATAAGGAGGTACCTCTCCCAGGGGGTGTCCGTGGTTTTTAAGGGAAGATTATTTGTAGATTTTATTCATAAGGATATCAAAATTTAGCTCTCTCCCATCACATGAACAATAATGGTCCGATTCCTTCCTCTATTATCGAAATCAATAAAAACAATCTGTTGCCAGGTGCCTAAAGAAAGTTTGCCTTTAATTACCGGAATACCGAGAGAAGGTTTCATGAGCGCTGCCCGTACATGTGAGAACCCATTGCCGTCTCCCCATCGTTTGTCATGTTCATAGGGAATATTGGATGGGGCAATCTTTTCGATCGCCTTCTTCAGATCATTGATGACACCCGATTCATATTCAATCGTAGTAATGCCTCCGGTAGAACCTGAACAGAAAACAGTTACAATCCCGTTTTGAATACCTGAATCATTTACAATCTTTTCGACCTTATCACTTATATCAATGACATCACTGAACCCTTTGGTGCTGAGAGAAATTATCTCTATGGCAATCATAACACCTCCTTTTTTACCTCCTGACGAATTTGTATGAATACATTATAATGAAGACAATCATTATGTTTACGGAAATCGAAGCCCAAATAGAGAGATAGATACTAAAGAAATGAGTACATTTGGTAGAAATGACCCCTGCCCCTGTGGGAGTGGGAAGAAATATAAAAAGTGCTGTCTGAGCAAAACCTATACTGAGGTTGGCAAAGAAGATTCTATCAGGGAAAGGCTTGTCCAGGAACTGATTGCATTCTTGGAGAAGAATTATAAGCATAAAATGGAAGATGCCCATTTCATATTCTGGGATGAGTTTAAACCAAATAAATATTTAGAAGGTACATCCTTTGATATTGCATACCAAAATTTCATGGAATGGATTGTCTTCGATTACCTTATTGACGAGGATAAGAACAAGACCCTCATAGACCTTTATATGGAGAACAACAGAAAATTATCATTGGATGAGCATAAAGTCCTGACCATGATGAAAAACTCCGCAATAAGTCTTTATGAGGTTCAAGAAGTATTTCCAGAGAAAGGGCTCTTATTGAAAGACCTTCTGATGGGTGGAGAATATGACGTAAGAGAAAAGTTAGCTACAAGAAGTCTGAGGAAATCGGATATTTTTGCTACAAGACTGCAGCTTGTTGATGGCAGTTATATTATGAGCGGCGCTGTCTATCCCTATCATTTAAAACTAAAAGACCGGATACTGAACGACATTCAGGGGGAGTTTGAGGATTACAAGATGGATTATCCTGATGCTTCAATGGATGTTTTCTTAAAAAATAACAGTGAGATTTTTAACTTTTACTGGTATGACATTATTTTGAACCCCACCCCTATAAAACTTCACACAACCAGTGGTGAGCCGATGCTGTTTTCCAAAGCACTGTTTGAAATAAAAGACAGAGAAGCGGTTATCAACGGATTGCCAAAGATCAAAGGATTTGAGCGGAACAAAGATGCTTTTACCTGGTACGACAAGCGTGATAAAGAGGGAAGTGCCACAATTCTCGGCAGGGCTGAAATAAGAGGCGACAAACTGATCTTGGAGAGCAATTCTCAGAAAAGGCTTGAAAAGGGAAAGAAGCTTATCCTTGGGGCGTTATCTGATGCCATCGTCCACAAAGTGGATACTTTCCAGGATCCGATGCAAGCAATGGAGTCTGTGAAAGAGAGTTCCCTTGAGAAGCCTGAGAATGAACTGCCGATGGAGATCCAGCAGCAACTCTATACCAAATTCATGCAGAAGCATAGTGAGAAATGGTTGAAGGACAAAATCCCTGCTCTTAATGGGAGAACCCCTCTGCAAGCTGTAAAGACAGAGGAAGGCAAAAGGAAGGTTATTGAACTATTGAAGTCCTTTGAGAACATTGAGGAGCATAACAGAAAAGAAGGCAGACCCTTTTATGACATGTCCTGGATGTGGGAACGGATAGGTCTTGAAAGGGAATGACTCTATATATTCTATGAAGGTATTTTTGTGAAGCATACACATATGGCAGGAATAAGCTGATTTCGACACTGATTGGAAAAAATAAAGACATTCAAAGTTTTTAAACACCCTACTCTTGGTTATCAGGCTGTGAAAGTAGGATTTTCATGGCCTGGACTTTTCTTCTCCGGTATCTGGCTCTTATTAAAACAACTTTGGGGATATGCTTTTGTATTCTTATCAATCACTCTATTGCTATCTTTCATTGAAGCAGGTTTTGAGAAAGAGGAAAGCATTGCTGGCATGGTGCTGGTACTCTGGTTAGAGATTGGCATTTATATCTTCGTCGGAGCCAAGGGCAACGAATGGCGTGCTGCTAATTTACAGAAGCGAGGGTTTGAGCTTATCGATACAGTTCAGGCAGAGACACCCAATGCGGCAATCGGAAAAATTTCAAAAATATGAGATTCATGAATCCTTACAATCCCTTTTGCATCTTGAATCGAATTAAATAAAGCCTTATGGGAAAATCATAACAATTTCATATGGTATCAAGATCTGGGCAATGCTGCCTTTAAGATCGGATTAGAGTTCAGAAGAGAACGACCTATTTATACCTTCACCTTTTATCAAAACCTCACCTTTTCCATGAAGGCAATGCTATCTTGTGAACAATTATCATTATCCACTGCACCTGCTTATAAACACCGGGCAAAAATCAAAATCGTTGAACAGTACATTCGGGACTAAATACGCCGGAATTTGCCTACAGGGAGTTTTTCAAATCGAAGTAAATAACAGTCAACTCAAGACCAGCGTTTCTTTCTCCTGCAAATAAATAGACTGACGCACCAAGTCAGCAATGGTATTTGTTTTAATCTGTACCAAACGGGTTTCTCAATGCTGCACAAGATTGAATCTGAAGAGCACCGAACATCGCCTTCACCTACAAACAAATGTTTTCAAGCACTTTAAAGCTTTATTTAATTCTTCATCAAATATGCACCTCTTGCATTTTTCATTAAGTCAATAGTTCACTTAAAAATGCGCAGCCTCGGCATAAGATTGGAAGAGAGACTTGACCGAACAGATAGTCCCTCATATATCTAAGAAGGTGATTACTGCAAGAAACAAAACTATAACTTCAGGTCCTGTACTTGCTTCATGGATATATTTTATCTATGATTTATATATGGAAATAGGTAAGCATATGTTGATTCTCCTGACCGTTAGCATAAGTTTTCTTGCTTGTACCTCTGGAATGAAGAATGGGTTACCTCCGCTAAAGGTTGTTACTTTTGTTGATATGAACCGGTATGTTGGAACATGGTATGAGATCTCCCGCTTTCCCAACCGTTTTCAAAAAGGATGCGTTGGAACGACTGCAACTTACACAATCCGTAAAGACGGCAAGATTGACGTCCTGAATCAATGCCGAAAGGGGACGCTTGACGGTGAGATTTCTTCCGTCAAAGGTGCAGCGCGGGTAGTTGATAATAAGACAAATGCAAAATTGAAGGTTTCTTTTTTCTGGCCTTTTTCTGGACACTACTGGATTATCGAACTTGGAGAAAATTATGATTATGCTGTTGTGGGTCATCCGGATAGAAAATATTTATGGATATTGAGCCGATCACCAAAAATGGACGAAAAAATATATAACCTCATTTTGGAAAAACTGAACCTTCAATTTTATGACACCAGCAAACTGATAAAAACTCTCCAGTTTGAAGAGGATTCAAACAAGATGTGAGAGAATATAGATAATGACTATGAAAAAAGAGATTAATCGTAGAAAACTGGAGAATATGATATGCGACTTCCTGAAAACACAGGCAACATGTGTAATAGCTACATGTTCAGACAGTATTCCCAGGGCTTCTACGGTTGAGTTCTTTCCAATAGCTTTAACAATATATATAATCACAGAAGGCGGACGAAAGGTTGAAAACATAAAAAAGAACCCTCGAGTCTCGATAGCTCTTTCCGCTCCCTTTACAGGATGGGAAAGTCTCAAAGGACTCCAGATGAGCGGAACTGCCGAGATCGGCAGAAAAGGCTCAGGAATATTCGAAGAAGGGATTAAGGCTTACAAGAAACGTAAGGATCTAAAAAAAGTATTGATGCCAGATTTCATGAATGTTCTAAAGATCATTCCTGTTGAAATAGATTACATTGATGCAGAGCTTGAGAAGAAGGGTTATGAAATCCGGCAAACGATCTCTTTTCTATGATAACTATTCTCTAACCAATCCTTATTAAGAATTATTCTCCGCATAGGCTTTTACCCAATCAATTTCAAGGGTAAAAGGCCCTGATTGCTTATCAGCAATCATAACGCCAATTCTCCGGATATGGCCAGCTTCCAGCTTGGGAGCTTCTGGAACTGCACGCCCACGAAAAACAGGCACAAACTCGTTGAACGGTAAATGTACAGTAATCCACTTTTCAGACTGTGTTGCAAAACTTGCCTGATATGCGACACCTTCAAATTCATCATCGGTTCTCAAACGAAGTCGGTATTTCTTGCCGTCACCTTTAACCCGCAAAGAAATTCCTGCAAAGCCATCCAACTGATACTCCTGTGGGCGGGTTCGTATAGAGGCAAAGCCACCATAATTTTCTAATGATACCTCCCCACGAAAAATGGCTGTCTTATTCGATGTGATAAACATTTGACTTTTTGATATACCACCCATGACCTCATCTGTCATGATTTCCCATCTTTTTTCTTCCTCGGGCGAACTAAAATCAAGGATAAGCTTATATTGGCGCTTCATATTTTCAGTTATGTCCGCTATCATATTATAGATCTTCATATATTGTGTTTATTTTGAAATCCATTCTGAAACAGTCTGAAATCTAGTGACATGGATACATCGGGTTATTTTTACTAATATCAATTTCGTTTCAGGAGAACAAATGATCTCACTAAGATTAGGATGCTTCCGTATGAGTACCTTTGTTAATTCTGACCACTTCTCCCCTTTTCTTACAGGAAAGGCGTTCCCTAAAATAGTCATGGCTTCAGCCATCATGTAGTCTTTTTCTGTATTCAAGCGTGTGTCAATGAGAAGGGAAACACGGTTGTTTTTGAGGATATTTTTATATTTTGTTGTTTTTTGAGGAGTAATAAATACAATTCCTTTCTTGCCAGGAGAAAGTGCGTAAGCGATCATGGAAGTATACGGTTGTCCATCTGATTCGGTTGCGAGTACAGCATGAAGCTGGTCTTTATCCAAGGCGTTTAACCTTTCGAGTACGGGCGCGCTTCCTTTTTTTACTCTGTCAGGTATTGATTCCTTTGATCTTTTCACATTCCACCTTATAGAGATCGAACATTTTCAATGTATTTTTTAATATCAACGCAACACAACAATATACCAAACGAGTAAGAATAGGCTGCTCCACCATCCGATAACCGAGATGACAAAACTAATCGCGATCCT
>JALHSV010000240.1 GCA_022865525.1 Thermodesulfovibrionales bacterium | reverse complement strand
TCTCAGTTTCTGGCGATCGACCTCGGGATTTGAAGTGGATTTTATTCTTGGTGATCATACAGCAATTGAGGCTAAGGCAAAGGAGAATATTTCGCACCAGGATATTAAGTCTCTTGAAGCAATTGCACAAGAAAAGAAACTCAAGCGTTACCTGTGTGTGAGCCTTGAGCCTCGTGCCCGAAGATTGGGTAATGTGACCGTCCTTCCTTTTAAAGAATTTCTCATGGCTTTGTGGAGCGGGGAATACTCTTATTAATGGTCTCATAATATTAACAACATTATTTATAAAATCCCTCCTAACCTCCCTTTGCCAAAGGGAGGAATACTACCCCTCTTTGGTAAAGAGGGGTTAGGGGAGATTTTCGCATAAATGTACATTCAATTATGAGACGCTTATTGATAGGAAGGGTGGCAAAATAGGAAAGGGAATGATGGGCAAAAAAATGATGATGAGAGGCCATCAATGCCCGGTAAGATTATAATAGTGAAGGGGGCCATTCGGCCCCCTGATATACGTTCATGAACCGATGATTAAAGCGAATATTGCATGTGCGGCAATTTTTTTTGCACTTCTTCCGGTTGCTGAATTGTCCTACGCGCAGCAGACGAAAAAAGAGACGGTCGAGTGTCAGCCTGTCTATGGACACTACTGGCGCAGTTACAAGTGGGGATGGTACGGAGCACGCAGGGAAGTCAGAACACCGGTTGAGGCAAAAGAGATCATTGAACAATTCCTTCTTCCGGACAGGGGAATCAGGATTGTCAGAATGCGTGAGAAAGCCCATTTTTATATAGCTGAAGTTATCAATAACAAGGGTGTTCTTGTCGATTTAATCCTGATCGACAAAAGGACAGGAAGAATACGGTCAATGTTTTAGCGGTTTCAATATCAGCACCGATAAGGGCGGGAGAGTGACCTGTATCGAATACTGCTTCCCGTGCCAAGCAATTGCATCAGAATTCAGTCCCCCTGTATTTCCCATATTGCTTCCCCAGTATATCTTTGCATCACTGTTGAGAATCTCCTTATAAAAACAATCGGACGGAACGCCAATACGATAACCGGTCCTCGGGACAGGTGTGAAATTACATACGATGACAAGGAAGTTGTCAGGGTCTTTTGCGTACCGTATGAATGAGATAATGTTATGGTCAGTATCATGGAAGTCGATCCATGCGAATCCTTCATGACGGAAATCAACTTCATACAATGCGGGCTCTGAACAATATATCCGGTTCATGTCCATGACAAACTTCTGGAGACCTTTGTGCGGTGTGAATTTCAGAAGATGCCAGTCGATGCTTTTGTCATGATTCCATTCGTCCCATTGTCCGAACTCGCCACCCATGAAGAGCAGTTTTTTCCCCGGATGGGTGAACATGAATCCGTAGAGCGATCTGAGATTCGCGAACTTCTGCCATGTATCTCCCGGCATCTTGCTGAGCATGGAACTCTTCCCGTGCACGACCTCATCATGAGAGAGCACAAGGGCAAAGTTTTCCGTAAAGGCATAGAGAAGACTGAATGTGAGGTTATTGTGGTGATATCTCCTGTGCACGGGATCTTTCGAAAAATACTCAAGCGTGTCATGCATCCACCCCATGTTCCATTTCAGGCTGAAACCGAGGCCCCCAAGATACACAGGCTTTGAAACTCCCGGCCATGCGGTTGATTCTTCCGCGATAGCGAGTATCCCGGGATAAAAGTGATGGAGAATCTCATTAAAACGTTTGAGAAAATCTATGGCTCCAAGATTTTCCCTTCCGCCAAACATGTTCGGAATCCACTCATCTTCCTGCCGTGAATAATTGAGATAGAGCATCGATGCAACAGCATCCACACGGAGACCGTCAATATGATATTTTTCACACCAGAAGAGTGCGTTTGATATCAGAAAATTCTTCACCTCTTTCCTGCCGAAATTGAATATCTTTGTCCCCCAGTCGGGGTGGAAACCCTGCCGGGGGTCTTCATGCTCATAGAGACAGGTCCCGTCGAACTCGCCGAGCCCGTGACCATCAGTCGGAAAATGGGCTGGAACCCAATCGAGGATAACTCCAATATCGTTTTGATGACATATATCAACAAAATGCATGAAGTCTTGCGGTTTGCCGAACCTGCTTGTCGGTGCATAATAACTGATCGTCTGATATCCCCACGATGCATCAAACGGATGCTCAGTGACAGGCATGAGCTCAATATGGGTGTACCCCATTTGCCGTACGTAGCGGACAAGTTTCTCGGTCATTTCTTTATAAGTAAGATGTCTGTCACCTTCCTCCGGTACCCTCATCCAGGAACCTAAATGAACTTCGTATATCGAAACAGGTGATTCAAGCCAGTTTCTTTCCGAACGATTTTTGAGCCATCGGGCATCACGCCATTGATATGTACTGATATCGCAGACAACAGAGGCGCTTTTCGGCCTTATTTCCGCAAAAAATGCATACGGATCTGCCTTTGTGAGAACTTGCTTCTTCTCTGTCTTAATCTCGTATTTATACAGGGCACCTTCATTGAGACCGGGAATAAAAATCTCCCATATCCCTGATGAGCCGAGCACACGCATGGGATGGCGTCTGCCATCCCACCGGTTGAAATCTCCTATAACGCTCACGCGTTTTGCATTTGGCGCCCAGACCGCAAAATGGACTCCTTTTACTGTATTGACCTCCATGACACGGGCACCGAGCTTTTCATATAAATGGTAATGCGTGCCTTCGCCGATAAGATGCAAATCGAAATCTGTGAGAACAGGCAGAAAGGAGTAAGGGTCATAAAATTCTGTCACGGTTCCCTCATGCGTCTTTATCCGTATCTGATAGGGGAAAATGTCTTTCTTTTCCGGAAGGACAATCTCGAAGAAGCCGTCCTTGTGAATCCTCTCCATCTGATAGAGCTTTTTCAGTTTTAGGTCGATTACCCATGCTTCTTTAGCTTCAGGCAGAAAGGCACGTATGGCTACTGCTTTCCCATCTTTCTTCACCATATGATTGCCGAGAACCTGGAACGGGTCCCAGTGGCTGGCCTGCACGATCAGTTTTATCTGGTCTTTCAGATTATCTTTTGACATGCCTGCACTTTGTTTTTATTTTCTGTTTCTCCATGGCAACCTGCTCACATCTGAACGGTTACTGACATTATATCGCATTTTACTGAATATCATGAGCAAATACTGGGGGAAGACAATGTTTTTTAAAAAATAAATTTCATGAACATCTTGAGAAAGAGGTTAAGAAATATTCATAACCCTCCCCTCGAGGGAGGGGAGATATTAGATACCTCGCAGCTCTGCTGCGGGGTAGTTCATTAAGTCAAGCAGGTCAACAACGTCCCTAAAATTACTTTATGGCAGGGCGGGACCCGGTCCGCAGCCGAAATCCAGTCCCTCTGAACCGACAGGAACCCTTGCCAGCAGAGGTCCTACCAGTCTTGAAAGAAAACTCCTGTAGCCGGGGTCGTATGGGTAATTTTTGTGAAGGTCGTAGCGGGCCTTTTATTCAGCCCTGTTCAGCCTTCCATGGGATGGGACAAATACAAGGCGGCATCTGCTGCACTGCAGGAAACTGCGCACCTTGTCACGATGATAGTGTAGTACATTAGAATTATTGCACAGCGGACAGATGTTATCAGCATTGCTCATTTCAGAACGTCGCACCGATCCATTTGTTCGCCCCCGGGTTTAAATTCGGAAGTAAAATGAAAACTTATTTCCGGATTATCCTCCATTTCACTCTCTAATCTCCATTTGGATTCGGCAAAGAAAACAAGATTGCCGTCTTTATCAACGGCAAGGAGTTCGGTTTTGTACCTGCAGAATGCTTCTATTTTTCGTTTGTCTTCCGAAGTGATCCAGCAGGCTTTAAAGAAGTTAATTGGCTTGAAACTGCACGAAGCGCCGTATTCGTGCAGCAGGCGGTACTGTACGACATCGAACTGCAGTTCGCCGACCGTGCCGATGATCTTCCTGTTTCCCTGATTTTGCGTGAAGAGTTGAGCGACTCCCTCATCGGTAAGCTGCCGAATTCCTTTGGCCAGTTGCTTTGCCTTCATTGGATCGGCATTGATAACCTCTTTGAAGAACTCTGGAGAGAAGTTCGGAATACCCTGAAACATTATCGTTTCGCCTTCTGTCAGCGTATCGCCGATCTTAAAATTGCCTGTGTCATAGAGCCCGATGACATCTCCCGGGAAGGCATCTTCGATGAGTGTTTTCTCCTG
>JALHSV010000239.1 GCA_022865525.1 Thermodesulfovibrionales bacterium | reverse complement strand
TCTCTTCTCTACTATTACTATATATATAAGTAAAGTAGTAATTGTAGTAGGGTATGTTCATATGTTGAAAAACAGGGTTCGGCAAGGAAATAAAACCATTTTTTCTGTTCATAAAAGGTCTCATAAGAGTATCCATTTTTTTACCGATGTAAGTTACTAAGTACCTGACAATTTATTAAACAATTTAATAACAGATTTTCTTGTCTTCCCTGTCAGTATTTAGATATAATGTTACACCTCCCCGAAAAGTTATTAACAAATGTTAGTAAAATGTTGATAGAGTGGTGTTAGGTATGACTCCAGAAGAGATATGGAATAAAAGTCTTGCTCAGATCGAAGAGAAGGTCGGCAATAATATTATTGACCTCTGGTTCAGGCCGATCAAACTCTCCCAGTTCAAGGAACAGCAGGCTACCGTAGAAATTCCCAACAGGTTTTTCAAAGACTGGATAGAGGATAACTATCCCGATATCATAGCCGAGTCCATTGGAACTATCCTGAAATATCCGGTTACGGTGCGGTATAAGATAGCAGAAAAGATGGATCCGACCGTCAGGAAAATGGACATGCGGCTGGAGACCAGGAGGCAGAAACTTGCCAGCAGAGGGATTTATCTCAATCCGAAATATACCTTTGAGAATTTCGTGATCGGTCCGAGCAACCAGTTTGCTCATGCATCAGCGAAGGCTGTTGCAGAAGCACCGGGGAAAACATATAACCCGTTATTTATTTACGGAGGCGTGGGGCTTGGTAAAACCCATCTTATTACTGCCATCGGAAATGCGGTTATTGACAAAAAACCTGACATATCGGTGATTTTTGTCTCTGCAGAACAATTTACGAATGAAGTGGTTTCTGCAATACGGCACCAAAAGATGGGTGAACTGAAGGAGAAGTTCCGGAATATTGACCTCCTGCTGCTCGATGACATCCATTTCATAGAGAACAAGACCCAAACGCAGGAGGAATTTTTTCATACCTTCAACACACTATATGAGAGACAGAAGCAGATCGTGATATCGAGCGACAGGCCACCGAAGGAAATCGCTGCTATAACCGACAGGCTCAGGTCAAGGTTCAGCATGGGGCTTATCGCGGATATCCAGCCTCCTGAACTTGAGACAAAGGTTGCAATATTGCAGAGAAAGGCCGAAACAGAAAAAATCTTTGTACCCGAAGATGTTGCGTATTACCTTGCATCGAAAGTCAAATCGAATATCCGTGAACTGGAGGGATGCCTTATCCGGCTGGGCGCCCAGTCGTCTCTCACGGGGAGACCGATTAATATAGACATGGCGAAAAACATCCTGCAGGATCTCATTGAGGATGATGAAAAACCTATAACGACAGATCAGATCCAGAAAACGGTATCTGAACATTTTGCCCTTAAGGTATCTGATATGAAGGCGAAAAAGAGGACGAAGGAGGTTGCGCTGCCGCGGCAGATTGCGATGTACCTGAGCAAGCAGCTCACGAACCTCTCCCTGAGTGATATAGGAAAAAACTTTGGCGGTAAAGATCACGCTACCGTTATTTACGCCTGCAAACAGATAGAGGGGAAAAGGGCAAAGGATGAAGCCTTCAACAGGATGATAGAAAGTCTTATACGGAAGATAAAGGGATGAAGAACAGTTCACGACTTCAGAGGAGGAGCTAAGATGAAAGGACGTGTATCAAAAGATGAGCTGCAGGAAAAACTCGCGAATATCCAGAACATTGTGGAAAAGAAAAATACCATGCCTATCCTGAGCCATTTTCTGCTCGATGCAGGAAAGAAAGGTTCGTCTATCATAGCAACAGATATTGAGACAGCACTCAGGGAACCCATTGATGTTGAAGTCGAAAAGGAAGGAAAAATCTGCATTCCTGCACGGAAAATGTTCGAGATCGTGAGAGAAGTGGATGGAGACTTGTCTTTTGAGACTGTTGATGAACAATGGCTCAAAGTCAGGTCCGGCGCAAGCGAGTTCAAACTTGCCTGCCTCCCGCACGGTGATTTTCCTGCATGGCCATCCTCCCTGGGAGGTGGAGATATTGAAGAAATGACGATTGATGCCCCGGTGCTTTTAGAGATGATAGAAAAGACCATATACGCCGCAGGAGAAAGCGATACCAGGTATACACTGAACGGACTGCTGTTCCATCCGAAGCCGGAGAACAAGTCGTTTACCATTGTCGGGACAGACGGTCACAGGCTGGCAATAATCCTCAGGCAGATTGACAGTAAGGTAAAAGATGAAAAGAAGATCATTGTGCCCAGAAAAGCGGTTTCAGAACTGAGGCGCTTTCTGCCGGCTGAAACCGGGGAAGGTGAAGAGCATTCGGTTAAGATATCGATCGGTGAAAAGCATCTGCTTTTCACCATAGGCACCATTCAGTTTCTCACAAGACTTATCGAAGGTACCTACCCTAACTATGAGAATGTTATCCCTCAGTCAAATGAGAAAAAGATTTCAATCGGACGGGATACCTTTACAAAAGTGCTCCGCAGGGTATCGGTAATGTCCAAGGAGAGGGCAAGTGCGGTCAGAGTTGACCTCGAAGACAATAAGATGACAATCTTTTCCTCGAGCCCTGACCTTGGAGAAGCAAAGGAAGAGGTTCCCGTTGACTACACAGGGGATAAAGTTACCCTTGGTTTCAATGCACGGTATGTCCTTGACGTCCTGAATGCGATGACATCAGATAAGGTTGTCCTTGAGATGCAGGACCCGCTGAGTCCTGTGCTCGTGAAAGAGGAAGGGAACGAGGACTATAAGTGCGTGATCATGCCGATGAGAATATAAAGAGGGTCTCTTAATTGAACAGACATTTATCAGAAAATCTCCCCTTGCCCCTCTTTGCCAAAGAGGGGATTATTCCTCCCTTTGGTAAAGGGAGGTTAGGAGGGATTTTATAAAAATATTGTTGGCATTATTATGAGACTATTATTAAAGAGGAGAAATGAACGAAAATAATAACAACAACGAATCTTACACAGCCGAAGATATAAAAGTATTAAAAGGCCTCGATGCGGTGCGGAAACGGCCTGCAATGTATATCGGCACAACGGGCATAGAGGGTCTGCACCACCTTGTCTATGAAGTGGTAGATAACAGCGTTGACGAAAGCCTTGCAGGCTACTGCAAGAATGTTGACGTGATCATTCATCTTGACGGAAGCTGTACGGTAATTGATGATGGGCGTGGCATACCCACAGAAATCCACTCCGAAGAAGGGCGGTCTGCAGCAGAGGTTGTGCTTACCGAATTGCATGCCGGCGGGAAGTTTGAGTCAAAGGCATACAGGATATCGGGAGGGTTGCACGGCGTTGGCGTTTCGGTCGTCAATGCCCTTTCAGAGTGGCTTGATATGGAGATAAAGCAGAATGGGACTGTTTTCCAGCAGCATTATGACAGGGGTGCCCCGGCAGCTCCCCTCGCGATCGTCGGAAAGACAAAGGGCAGAGGTACAAAGATCACCTTTAGGCCGGATTCCGAGGTATTTGAAATTCTTGATTTCAGCTGGGATATCCTTTCGCAACGACTGAGAGAACTCGCATTCCTGAACAGGGGGCTGAATATAACGCTGTCTGATGAGCGTACAGAAAAGAAGCAGGTATTCCAATACAGCGGAGGCATCGTCTCCTTTGTAGAGCATCTCAACAAAAATAAGACACTCATTCATCCCAAACCCATTTATATTTCCGGTGAAAAAGAGGATATCATTGTTGAAATAGCCCTTCAGTATAATGATGGCTATTCCGAGACAATCTACACCTTTGCGAATAATATCAATACGAAAGAAGGAGGAACGCATCTCATTGGATTCAAGTCAGCGCTTACCAGGACGGTTAATAGTTATGCATCTTCCTCAGGGCTCATGAAAGACAGTAAGGAAGGTCTCTCCGGTGATGACATACGGGAAGGTCTTTCCGCCATCATAAACGTTAAACTCATGAACCCCCAATTTGAGGGACAGACAAAGATGAAACTGGGGAACAGCGACATAAAAGGTATTGTGGAATCCATTGTGAACGACACCCTCGGAACCTATTTCGAAGAGAATCCGTCAGTGGCACGCAAGATCGTTGAAAAGGCGATACAGGCATCGCGGGCCCGTGAAGCAGCGCGTAAGGCAAAGGAACTCACGAGAAGGAAAGGAGCGCTTGAGGATACAGGGCTCCCGGGAAAACTTGCAGACTGTTCAGAAAAAGACCCGGCTCTCAGCGAGGTGTTCATTGTCGAGGGAGATTCTGCTGGCGGTTCTGCAAAGCAGGGCAGGGACAGGCGCATTCAGGCAATACTGCCGCTCAGAGGAAAGATATTGAATGTCGAGAAGGCCCGGTTCGATAAAATGCTCAACTCGGAGGAGATAAGGATTCTTATAACAGCCCTTGGTACGGGCATAGGCCATGAGGATTTTGACATAGCAAAAATCCGTTATCACAAGGTTATCTTAATGACAGATGCCGATGTTGACGGTTCGCATATCAGAACATTGCTCTTAACATTTTTCTACAGGCAGATGCCCCAGGTTATCGAAAAAGGATATCTCTATATTGCCCAGCCGCCACTCTTTAAGGTGAAAAAAGGCAGAACAGAAAAATATATTCAGAATGAATTAGAAATGCTGAACATGCTCTTTGAGCTCGCATCAGACGATATTGAGATGAGTATCAAGGGGCAGCAGGTAAAGGGCAAGTCGCTTATCACGCATTTCAAGCGGCTCTACAGATTCGAACGGTTAACAGAATGGTTTGAAAGAAGAAGGAAAGACCCGGACCTCCTGCTCTTTATTCTTGCATCAGGAATGAATAAGGAGACCCTGAAAGACAGAAAAAGTTTGGAAGAACTTCTCGCCAGGATAAGGGAGAGAGACGCAAACATGCATATCGGGGATATCCAGCTTGACGAAGAACATCAAACGTTCGGCGTTGAGATCAGAAGGCAGAACTATAAACTGAATCTCGACACCAACTTTCTCACATCACCTGAGTTCAGAGAGCTCGAAAATCTCTACAGCATCATAAGAGATCTCGGACCGCAGCCATATAAAGTACAGATCAAAGACGGTGTGAAAGAGATTGGAACCAGCAAGCAACTGCTTGAATTCATATTGGCTACCGCAAAGAAAGGACTTACCATTCAAAGATATAAGGGGCTTGGAGAAATGAACCCCCAGCAACTCTGGGAGACGACGATGGATACAGAGAGGAGAACGCTCCTTCAAGTCACAGTTCGGGATTCCGTCGAAGCAGACAGCATTTTCACGATATTAATGGGGGATCAGGTTGAGCCAAGGAAGGAATTCATTACCACCCATGCACTCGAAGCACGGAACGTCGATATATAGAGATAATGTTAATGGTCTCATAATTGAAAGGACAATGTTTTTAGAAAATCTCCCCTTGCCCCTCTTTTCTAAAGAGGGGAATTATTCCTCCCTTTGGTAAAGGGAGGTTAGGAGGGATTTTATGATTATTATGTGCACTTTTTTATTAGACAATTAAGAACTTGTTTTGAGAAAGGTGGAAGGAAATATGCATGTTAACAAGACAGTGGTAAGAAAATTAACGGCTTTTGTCGGTCTTCTTATCTTCCTGCTTATGATATCGTGTGGGAAGAAGGAAGTGAAGCCGGTTTCTCAGGAATCGAAACTCGCACAGGAAGCCTTCCAGCTTGCTGAGACACTAAAAAATGCTTATGTAAAAAACGATCGCGGAACCCTGGAGGAGAGCTCCACAAAAGACGGCTATCGGGAGTTGATTGGGGTAATGAAAAAATTTGATAAGGTTGAACTAACCTTTACTGCAACATGGGTCGAGATAAAGGATTCCTCAGTGTACCTTTCTGTTTCGTGGAAGGGGGTTTGGACTGTAGGGACCAAAAGCAGGGAAGAGCGTGGCCTGGCTATCTTTGTTCTTGAAGGAAGTCCTCTAAAACTCGCCAGGGTTCAAAGAGACAATCCCTTCCGCCAGCCTGAGTAACCGTCGAGAACACAATTCCTAATCCCCTGTTCACCTGCTTATGTGCATTCTTGAGACATGATGTAAAACGATGATTTCCATTCGAACTGTTGCCGAGTCTCAGAATGTAGCTATCCGAGACTCCTTCATCTAATAAACGCCTTGCAAATTAATTGATAAGCGCGTACTTCAGCCACTGCTGAACAGAACGGTGTCGGCTATCTCAATGCGCATTATGAAAGGAAACATGGCAGCTCAGTATATTTGTTCTCCTTTGAAGCAAATATAATGGAATTTGGTCAGAGGCATTTCTTCTTAATTAATAAAACATCACTTGAAGTCAGCAAGGCATTGTCACGATAAAAGTGTAGCCAGTTTCTCCAGGACAAGATTAACGACCTCATGAGGAGCATTGCAATTAAACTCTGCATTCCGGCTCTTCCAACCGAGACTTTTTATCTGATCTGCAAGAATAACGCCCGATACACCTAACCCTTTTGGAAGGGCAACCTCAAAAGGATAGCCTTTCACCTGATTTGTTATAGGGCACAACAAGGCTAACCCGATCTTTTCATTGTAGGCAGATGGAGACACTACAAGGGCTGGTCTCCTCCCCGCCTGCTCGTGGCCAGACTGTGGGTCAAAATCCATCCAAACGATATGCCCTTTGTTAGGGATAAAACCTCTCCGTTTTACCATATTTCCTTACCAACCCTCTTCCCAGTGCTAATCTCACTATGGATATTTTCTTTAGTCACCCCTGCCAATAAACTTTCTAAGGTAAATTTTCTTTTCTTGACGGGAGTGAGGATAATTTTACCGCCTTCTTCGGAAACGTCAACGACTGCTCCCTTGTGAAGATTTGCTTCCACGGCAAATGCCTTGGGAATTCTTAAAGCCAGACTATTTCCCCATTGCTGTATCTTTGTGGTCATGTTCTACCTCCTTTATTGTATCTACAATAAGTATACTATAGAGCGGTCTTTTTGACAAGATTAGTACGAGATGTAAGTATAAGAGGTGCGATTATTTTGGGATGAACTCTGCATCTCTTGTGGAATCATTACGTATGCGGCATGTAGGGAGAAAGAAATTGAGCGATAAGTCTTAAATTGTTCATAATCTTCCTTTCTATGTTACAAAAACTTTTTTATAGAGTCTCCGTAAATGTTTACTTCAGGGATGACATGATAAACTTATTTTGCGACATAAGACTGAGTTGGATTTTAATCGGCTTCCACCATTCTCAATGGCTTTCCAGATGGCTGTGAAAGTGAATCAAGTGACAGATATTTTCCTTACATAACTCTTGTAATCTATTTCTTCCCTATGCAAGTATATATCGGTGATTGCAATTTCCCTTCAATCAGGCAGCAACGGCAACTGTACTTATGTTGAAACAAATGGCATAAGGTTGCTTTTTGACGCAGGTATTTGTGGCCTCAGAGCAGCATCCAGACTTGCAGCATATGAGCGTGATATCAGAGAAGTCGACGCGTTAATAATCTCACATGATCATTCTGACCACATCAATTACGCTGGTGTGTATCAAAGAAAATATGGGCTGCCTATTTATACCACTCAAAAAACACTGTGCAAAGTTGAAAGAAAAAACAGACTTGGTAAGTTAAATAATGTGAACTGCTTCCTGGCAGGAGAAAAATTGCAATTCGGAAAGGTATCGGTTCATACAATACCGACACCACATGATTGCGTAGATGGAGTGGCCTTTGTAATATCTTCCGGGGGTAAAAAGCTCGGTATACTAACTGACCTTGGTCATCTGTTTAAGGAACTATTTTCCGTCATTGCCTCTCTTGATGGTGTTTTTATCGAAAGCAATTACGATCCGGTAATGCTTTCAAGTGGGCCATATCCTGCCTTCCTTAAAAAACGCATTCAAGGGCCCAAAGGACATATTTCTAATGTAGAGTCAGCAGAATTGCTTCAGTCCGGCACGAAACTAAAATGGGCATGTCTGGCACATCTTTCTGAAGCTAACAACAATCCTGATGTTGCCCTAAAGACACACCATAAGATTGTGGGTCGCAGGTTCTCTTTTTATACTGCCAGCCGCTATATGTCATCAGGGATATTGACTGTTTAATTGAATAGTAACCTTTAATGTCGGCGTTGGTCGTAAACGGTACCTGCGAGTACGCGTCCTCCGGATACAATCAGAAATAATAATTCCGTTTGACCTATTGACAGCCTCAGAAATTTACGTCAACAACACTCCGGTTAAGCTTCAATCAGCAATTGTATGCTGGGAATCTCTTTCATTCATGCGCTACCGCAACTGCAGATTGAAGCTTAACCGAAACAACCGCAGCATGGGCGGCAGGGAATCTAATTGGATAAAAAAACGGCCCAGGTAATGACCTGCGCCGTCTCTTTCTATAGAGGATCACATGACCTGCTCCGCGGCAAAACAGCCAACGATTGCCTACAGACTACCTTCTTCCCGGCTTGAGAAACGCCCTTCGACCAGCGGCTTCAGCGTACCGTCGGCGGTGTCGAAGTAGGCCAGCCGTGTACACGTCCCACCGATGTCTCGTGCCAGAACCAGCATTCGCTCTCCCTAAAACTGTCATGTCATCCTGACTTACTGTACGGGTTTTTCCTCCGCCTTGTTCCAGGTCTTGTCAAAGTCAAACTGCATTATT
>JALHSV010000238.1 GCA_022865525.1 Thermodesulfovibrionales bacterium | reverse complement strand
TAGCATATTATGAAACTGTTAATAGGTTTTAATTCTTTCCTATCTACTGTCTACTATCTACTGTCTTTATTTGACTGCCCTTAGTTTCTTCTCTTCCTTTTCTTTCTTCTCCTCAAAGAGCATATGGTCAATCGGCGCACCTGCAGGCACCATGGGATAAACTTTCTCCTTCCAGTAAACAACAAAATCCATAAATACGGTCTTTTTGATCTTAAATGCTTCTTTCAAGACAGGTTCGACTTCGTTTGGTTTTGTTGCTCTGAGACCAACTGCACCATACGCCTCGGCTAATTTCACAAAATCCGGCACAACCTCGAGATGGGTATATGAATACCTTTCGTTAAAGAAAAGTTCCTGCCATTGCCGTACCATTCCGAGATAGCGGTTATTGAGTATCGCAACCTTTACCGGTAGTTTATTAATAACTGCCGTAGCAAGTTCCTGGATATTCATCTGTATGCTGCCGTCTCCGGCGATATCGATTACCAGCTTGTTCGGATGGGCTATTTGTGCACCGATTGCAGCAGGGAAGCCATAACCCATTGTACCGAGTCCACCCGAAGTCAGCCACATCCTCGGTTTGTCGAATTTATAGAACTGTGCGGCCCACATCTGGTTCTGACCTACTTCGGTTGAAATTATTGCATCTCCCCTGGTAAGCTCAAAAATCTTTTCGACCACAAACTGAGGCTTTATTACTTCTTCGTCGTATGTATAGCTCATGGGCCTTTCCTGTTTCCAGGCCTCTATCTGCTTGAGCCAGGCCTTGCGCACTTCGTCCCACTGCTCTTTCGTATCCTCCTTCAATATCCTGTTCAAAACAGTGAGAACTCTCTTGACATCCCCCACGATCGGGACATCTACGCGAACGTTTTTCTTTATAGAAGTCGGATCGATATCAATATGAATTATTTTTGCATGGGGAGCAAATTCATCAAGCTTGCCGGTCACCCTGTCATCGAACCGCATCCCTATTGCAATCAGAAGATCAGACTCCTGAATTGACTTGTTTGCATAATACGTACCGTGCATACCAGGCATTCCGAGAGAAAGCGGATGTGTTCCCGGGAAGCCCCCAAGTCCCATAAGTGTCATCGTGACGGGTATACTGGTTATTTCAGCAAGCTCTTTTAATTCTTTGTGGGCTCCTGAAAGAATCACGCCGCCGCCGGCGATGATAAGGGCTTTCTTTGACTTTGCAATCAACTGGGCGGCCTGGCTGATCATCCACTTATTGCCTTCATATGTCGGGTTGTAGCTTCTGATTGTTATTTCAGGCCACGTGAACTCAGCTTTTGATGATGTAACATCTTTGGGAAGATCGATAAGGACCGGGCCCGGACGTCCTGTCATTGCAATATGGAATGCCTCTCTGACAATCCTTGAGATGTCTTTGACATCCTTAGCAAGATAATTGTATTTCGTACATGGCCTCGAAATTCCGACAATATCAGCCTCCTGGAAAGCGTCATTCCCGATAAGCATGGTCGGCACCTGGCCGGAAAAAACAACAAGAGGTATGGAATCCATAGAGGCGGTTGCAATCCCTGTGACGGTATTGGTAGCCCCCGGCCCTGAGGTAACAAGAACCACCCCGGGCTTGCCTGTTGACCGTGCATATCCATCTGCTGCATGCACAGCTCCTTGCTCGTGTCTTGTGAGAATGAGTTGTAAGTCCTTATCTTCATAGAGGAGATCAAATATATTCAGTATCACTCCTCCAGGGTATCCGAAGATGTGCTTTACCCCTTCTCTTTTCAAACTTT
>JALHSV010000237.1 GCA_022865525.1 Thermodesulfovibrionales bacterium | reverse complement strand
TTGGTTTGTTCAATGTCCGAGAGGATCGAGGATTCCCGGTTCTTTACCTGTTCAAGTTTTTCTCTCTGAGATCTGATCTCTTGCTGCATTTTTTTGTATTCGTCCTGTGGTGAAGAGGCGTAGCAAGAGACCGGTAGGGGAAAACAGATGAGAAAAATGAAGCACGAGCATAGGAAAGGGGTGCGGGGTCTGATTCTGCATCGATCAGGTTTTTTCAATACCTGATCCTCCCGATCGCTATTGCGGCACCAGCCATTCCAATGAGAAGGCCTGACAGAGGGATGGCAAATGACAGCTCAATCGGGAAAGCAATCAGCTTCAGCAGAGGAAATGATGAGCTCAGTCTTAAAACAAGAACGTAATACAGTGCAAGAACTCCTGTGAGGCTCAAAAGTCCACCGGCAAATCCGATGACCGCACCTTCAATAAGGAACGGCGTCCTGATAAATCCCTTTGTTGCACCAAGGAGTTTAAAGGTTTCTATCTCTCGTTCTTTTCTGTAGAAAAGGATCTTCACGGTGCTGTAACAGACGAAAAGCATCCCGATAGACATGATGATGACGATGGTCATGCCGACTGTCTTCAGGCCTGTTCTCAGCGAATGGACAGCGGACAGGAATTGTTCACCATATTCTATCTCCTGTACCCCCTTGATATCTTTCATGCTGTTTGTGAGACGTTGGACAGATTCAGGCCCCACAGCATCGCTTTTAAATTTAATCTCAATAGAGTCAGGCAGGGGGTTTTCTCCCAGCCCTTCGAGTATGAACGCCGAATCCTTCAGCGTGCTCTTCAATTCCTTCAATGCCTGATCCTTTGGTATGAAGACGGCTTTCTCAACTGCACGGTCTTTTTGAGCGGAACTAATGATATTGTCTCTCTCCTGCTGCGATACCATGTCACTGAGATAGAGCATGACGGAAAACTTTTCCGGGAGTTTTTTTGTTGCAGAGTCAACCGTGTAAACAGAAAGGACAGTGACTGTTGTGAAGAGGAGACTTGCAGCGATGGTTACAATAGAAAGAAGATATATCCATTTCTCGTGTAATATGCTCTGTACAGCAAGCCTGAATGAATAGGAGAATGTCATTCAGGCAGTCTCCTCCCCGGCAAAGTTGCCAAAATCAAGCTTTAATACCCTTCTGCCTGTATTCCGGAAAAGCTCTCTGTTATGTGTAGCGATGAGAATCGTTGTCCCCCGCGCATTGATATCCTTGAAAGTCCTGATGATTCCGGCGGACGTGTCAGGGTCGACATTCCCGGTCGGTTCATCAGCAAGAATGATGGTAGGGTCGGACACAATCGCCCTCGCAAGAGAAATCCTCTGCTGTTCCCCACCTGACAGGGTTGGAGGATATTTGTCAGACTTGTGCCTGAGATTAACAATCTTTAGCGTGTCAAAAACCCGGGCTTTGATGTCTTTTTCGTCAACTCCCCGTATTCTGAGTGCAAAGGCAACATTTTCAAATATGTTCCTGTTATCCAGAAGTCTGAAATCCTGGAAAACCACGCCGATATGTCTCCTCAATAAGGGGATATCCGATTCCTTCAAGGTATTCAGTCCCCAATCCATCACTCTGATGCTGCCTTCATCTGCTATCTCGGCTCTGTATAGCAATTTCAGGAGTGTTGATTTGCCTGAACCGCTCGGTCCGGTAATAAATACCAGCTCCCCTTTCCCGATCGAAAAGGTTATTTTCCGAAGAGCAGTATAATTATCGTAGTGTTTTGATACGTCCTCGAAATGTATCATCTTATGAGGCAAAACAGAAGTATCAGACATTGGAGCAGATCCGGATGCATTTTTACTTTTAGATTTTGCATCTTGAATCTACGCTAAGGCCTCTTTGATAGAACGCACAAGATTATCTGCAGTAAGTCCATACAGGTGCAGGAGCTCATCTGAAGTTCCTGAACAACCGAAATCATCTTTGATGCCGATTCGGAGCACTTTTGTCGGATTGTTTTCTGAAAGGAATTCGCTTACTGCACTTCCGAGCCCGCCGATTATGGAATGCTCTTCAGCAGTGACGATGAGTCTGCATGCTGATGAAGCTTTTAAGAGGGCTTCGTTGTCAAGAGGCTTTACCGTTGACATGTTGATAACCCCAACATCGATACCTTCATCCCTGAGTATTTTTGCAGCTTCAAGCGCTGCGGAAACCATTATTCCCATAGCAACAATATTTGCATCCTTCCCGAGATGGAAGGTGAAGGATTTGCTTATCTGAAAGGTGTAATCATCCGGCATGACAACCGGGACTTTTGCTCTTCCGAGTCTTACGTAAAACGGGCCGTAAGAGTCTGCAATGGCATGGATAACCTGCTTTGTTTCATGAGCATCAGCGGGGACAATTACCGTCATGTTCGGAAGCACCCTCATCAGTGCGACATCCTCTACCGACTGATGAGAGGCACCGTCTTCACCAACAGTGATGCCGCTGTGTGTCGCAACAAGCTTTACATTCAGGTTCGAATAACAGACGGTCTGTCTGATCTGTTCCCATGCCCTCCCTGTTTCGAAGACTGCAAACGTTGAAGCAAACGGCAGTTTGCCTGTCAGTGAAAGACCGCTTGCAGTTCCGATCAAGTCCTGTTCAGAGATACCTACATTATAGAACCTGTCCGGAAATGCCTTCGCAAATTTCCCTGTCTTTGTCGACCCGGAGAGATCCGCGTCAAGAACAACAATATCCTTCCGCTGCCTACCAAGTTCGAGGAGTGCCTCGCCATAGGCATCTCTCGTAGCGATTGCTTTTTTCACCGTGCTCTGCGCTGCGGGTGTTGACTGCTGTGGTCTTTCTCCCATTACCGGTGAAGTTCCTTTAAAGCCATTTCGAGCTCGTCACGGGTTGGTGCTAAGCCGTGATACTCGACCTTACCCTCGAAGAAAGAAACGCCTTTCCCTTTGATTGTCCTGGCAACGATCATGGTAGGTTTCCCTTTCAGGGTTTCCGCCTTATTCAAGGCATCCAAAATGGCCTTGATATCATGTCCATCAATGTCTATGACATGCCAGCCAAAGGCCTCCCATTTATTCACGATCGGTTCTATATGCATTACATCACAACAATGACCATCTATCTGGAGACCATTGTTGTCGATGATTGCACAGAGATTATCGAGCCTGTAATGAGCAGCGGTCATTGCAGCTTCCCAAACCTGTCCTTCCTGGATCTCGCCGTCGCCGAGGAGGCAGTACACCCGTGAAGACAGTCCATCCATTTTGATTCCCATTGCAATACCATTGGCGATAGAGAGGCCTTGCCCCAGAGAACCCGTTGATATTTCGACTCCGGGCAATTTACAGGAACAAGGATGCCCCTGTAACGGGCTTCCAATCTTGCGTAATGTCTTGAGGAGCGCCTTATCAAAATATCCGGATAGTGCAAGAGCTGCATAAAGAACAGGGGCTGCATGGCCCTTCGAAAGAATGAACCTGTCCCTCTCTCTCCATTCAGGGTTGGCGGGTTTATGCCTCATTTTGTAGAAATAGAGGACTGTTACAATGTCTGCAGCAGACAGGGAACCACCGGTATGGCCGGAGCCCGCTTCTGTAAGCATCTTCAGAATTTCTATCCTGAGGCTTCTTGCCTTCTCCGTAAGCTCGTCAATATCTTTTGCACTCAATTGAGTTTTCATCAGTTTTCCTGCTGTTATCTATGTGAAAATGGTATATTTTGTGTTTATGCGATATATTTGTGTTATATCCGGCAAACAATTTTGCTTTGTATTGTAAAACAAAATGCAGGGTATTATACAGAGCAACATGAAAAAATAGGAAGTGTTACGCGATATGTCAGGCATGGTGATCTGGATAACAGGGCTTCCGGGGAGCGGGAAGAGCACGGTTGCCGATGAGATAAAAAAGGCTCATCCTGAATTTACCGTACTCAGGATGGATGAGTTCAGAAAGATTGCAACTCCTGAACCAACGTATTCTCATTCCGAGAGAGATATCCTGTATAGAGCACTTGTGTATTTTGCGAAGAAACTCTCAGAACTCGGAAAGAACGTAATTATTGACGCAACAGGAAATCTCAGAAAGTGGCGGGAACTTGCACGACAGCTCATCCCGAACTATCGGGAAGTGTATCTCAGATGCACGACAGAAGTATGCATACGACGCGAGCAAAAGCGGGTTAATACTCACGAAGCTCCCAGGGATATTTATAAAAAAGGGACTGAAGGATGTCCGGTGCCCGGAATGGGAGCCCCGTACGAAGAACCATTGAATCCCGAGGTTACGATTGATACTGACAAAACTTCGGTGAAACAGGCTGGAGACATAATCAGAAAAGTATTGTTTGCGGGGACCGCTTCTTAAATCTTCAATGCCTTGGTAAGTCCTTTCAGCTCAATTAAGAATGATACGGAAAAGTCGTCGGGTCTTTTCACAAATCCAAGATTGATTCCCCAGCACTGGCTCGTATATGTGATGTTCAAACTGATCTCCCTCGTCTCTTTCTGTTCGGCATCGTACCAGATTTTTCCGTCCATAGAGAGAGGGGTGAATGGGTGAATCCCGATACCTGCAACGAAGGTATTTACATCAGTCAGTCTGTTGTACCTTTGCCCGGCCAGGAAGGCTATTTCTGCAATCTTCATGGAAACGTCTGAATTCATGCTCTCGATCTTCCCTGTATGGACATTATATGCTGTACCGAGCCTCAGCGGCAGGGGCCGTTTTATTCCGACATCCAACAATACGGGAAGAAATGGCCTGTCACCCTGATAGGAATCAAAGCCCTGGGAAACCCTGAGAACCATAAGCTCACCCTGATCACTGATGAATCTGCTCAAGAGTGATAATGAAAGCAAAGAAGTCTTTGAAAAAAGCTCTGTTGAATCGAATATGGCTGGGCTGTGCTCAGAATTTGTTATGAATGTGTAACCCAATGAAGGTTCGATAACATGGGTGAATGATGCATATTTCTTCAGTAATCTCACATGGCCCAGGATACTATATTCAAAGGATTCCCTGTGAAGGGAATCATCCTCACCTCTGTGCAAAGAATATGCTGTCTCACGAAGACCAAGGCTCTGAAGAACCGTAATATTTTCTCCAAACTGGTGAGTTATCCTTGGGAAGACATCAAGCCTCTGCCCATAGACCCCTTCTTCCCTCCAGAAATTGGCTATTGATGTCGATCCGGATATCCAGAAAGGGCCGGCTGTGGTAGGATTGAGGACATATCCTGCTTCAGGAAGTCTTTGCAAAGGGTCCTGACTGTCTTCCTTCAGATCAATCCAGTATTGAGACAGGAGATAAGCACGGGAGTTGGAAAAGGGAAGGGCTATCTCACCTGTTGACTCAAGAAAACGGTTTGTTCTCACCTGAAGATCGGTTTTATACTCCCGGTAATAATCTTTTTCATTAATAAAATTGATATTCAGATACCCTCCCATGCGTTCCGTTGATCTTTGAATGTGAAGAGCCCTGAATTCAAAAAAGTCTTTCCTGAGTTCATTGTCCCGTATATGGTAGCCCCACCATTTCCCTTCCATGTTTCCAAGCCCTATATACCGGTATTCAATGCCTGTTCCAAGCCCTCTTTTTGTATATTCATCGAGAACGAAGGTGGCATCGCGGCTTTCCGATATTGCCCAGTAAAAAGGCAAATTCAGCTGAAATCCACGGGAATCGCTGTATCCAAAGAAAGGGAATAAAAATCCTGTCTTCCTCTCAGTAAGAATTGGCGCCCAGAGAATAGGAGTATAGAGCACAGGTACGTTCTTTATACGAAAAAAAACATCTTTTGCTGTTAATGCTTCACCGACTGCAGCATTCATGTCTCTGCCTTTGAAACACCATGCCGGTACAAGGGCATCGCATGTCGTGAAAGTAGCCTCAGTACTGGAATAATAATCATTTCCGGTCTTCCTGATCTCTTTGCCTGAGATACGATAATTATCCTTTTTGTAAAATACTTCTGCGTCAAAAACAGTGCCGGATTTTGTTTCAAGGTTAAGTTCAGCCCGGCCGGCATGAATCGTGACATCATTGTCATGGTATTGTATATTTCCTGAAGCCATGACATCGGATGTCTGTTCGTTGTAGATAAGTTCGTCAGCCTCAATCACTGTATCGGCTCTCTCTATCTTCACCTTACCCTTTGCAATATAGTTGCGATTTTGATCGTATTCCAGGGTTTCTGAGGTTATGACGGTCTGGTCATCCGCATAGCTTGCTGTAGTGATGAATAAAATGTGAAGTATGAATGGTAAAAAATAAATGAATAAACATATAAAGCATTTTCTGTCATTCCCGCTTGGCGGGAATCTTTTTTTTGTTACAAAGAAAGATTCCGGACGAGCCGGAATGACAGACTTAAGACTGCGCAATTTTTCAAATGGATAATTCATTCAATATTCATATCTGTTTCTTATTCTCTCAGCGTAGTAAGAATGCCTGTTTGACCGAGAACTTCCTTAGCCTCACCGATTGTGTAAAATGAACCGGTAACAACAATAAGAGCAGACCCTAATTGAAAATTACGGGCGTCCTTCATTCCCATCTCAAGCGCATCTTTTACTGTATGAGCAGTATGTACATTCGAATATCCCATGGATTCTGCAATACGAGCGAGGGTTTCTGGTGAAGCCGCCCTGGTATAAGAGGGACGAGTAAGGATAATATGCGATGCGAGGGGTAATAATGGTTTCAATATACCTGCAATATCCTTGTCACCCATAATGCCAAGTATCAGGATGATTCTTTTGTATGTTTTGAGAAAGATATTCTGGAGTGCCTGAGAGAGGACAGCTGCAGCAGCAGGATTGTGTGCTCCGTCGATAAGGACCGGCGGGTCGTGATGAATACATTCGAGTCTTCCGGGCCATTTTGTCTTTTCCAGCCCTTCTTTAATAAAGCGATCAGTCATTGGCTGCGATATGAGGCTAACAGCCTTGATTGCAACCGAGGCATTTTGCATCTGATGTACGCCTGCAAGAGGCAGGTAAAGGTCATCAATTCGCATATGTGCGTCATGGTAATCAAAATGAATTCCCGATGTATCCTCGCGACCGGGTACAGAAGAAAATTCGCTCTCATAAGTATATAATTCGGCATCATTTTCCTTTGCCTTTGTCTTGATAACGTCCATTGCTTCAGGT
>JALHSV010000236.1 GCA_022865525.1 Thermodesulfovibrionales bacterium | reverse complement strand
GACCGAGGACCGCCTGTTTATGATGAGGACCATCAGTTGAACGAGCTTCTGCTTGACCCTGGCTTGGTGTCTGCTCTATGATGGTCCTAGTAGACCGTCTTTCTGTCTGTCAAGAACCATCGTTTGAAACCTGTTGAACAGCCCATTTTACAGCGTTTGTCTTGTCAAGCGTCTCGTTTGACGTCTCAGATATCGAAAGTCTTATATATTTTTGCAGTAATATAGGAATGTATGCCAACCGTTATCGTCTCTTCAGAATGCCACAAGGCGATCAAGCAGTACCTAGTAGATATCTCAGGCTACGACATAGGGGAATTGATTGAAGATGCTGTTTTCTTTGCCATGGACCATCTAGAAGAATTTGAGGAAGTTGTCGGCATTGAGGATGAAGAGGAAGATGTCGACGACGAGGAAGAGGACAAGGAGGAAAATAAGTAGATGTTCCATGAAAAGCTCAATCTCGAGAAGATTAAGGACGCTATTGACGCTCTTTCTGATGAAGAGTTCCATGACTTAGAGACTTGGATGGCCTCTCTCGTAGATGAGGACGAAGAGGATGATGAGGCTGAAGAGAGCGAGAACTTTGACCCAGACTTCTGGCGGTCAACTGGGCCACATTCTGGCCCCGGGGGTGGGGAATATTGAATGCGATTTGTCCGTTCTGTGGGTTTGACATGACCATGAAGAGTGAGTATGAACGTATCGGCCATGAAGGGGCACACCTTGTTCAGAGGTTAGCGGATGAACATCAGCAAGAAGAAAGAGCTGCTGACTACTACCATGGTGGGCAAGTGAGATTCGACGCGTATCATGCAAAACAAGAGCTGCTACAGAAACAAATTACTGCCAGGCTTGAGGCTGCTCTCGAGAGGCAGTGTTAGTGGATCTTGGTCTGAGAAAGGAAGACGTGAGTAGCGGATCCTCTTAGGTTTGGACATTCCTTCGGGCTCTCCGTTTACTCATCTTCCCTCAAAGTCATCAAGTCTCATGGTGTAGTCATGAAACGAGAATCATCGAATAAGTCTAAGACGGTTGATCGGATTAAAGCTTTTCTAGGTCACGTGGCTAAGTTTGTTCCTAAGCGTTCGATTGTTTTTCCTGATGAATCGTTCATAGAGCTGACTTTGTCGCCTAAGGACGTTAAGAAGATGATCCAATGGGAAGCTGACGGCGCCAAAATAACCACGGTTTGGTATTGCACCTGTCGACGTGTATGCTTCGTTAATGAGGATATTCTTGAGGCGTGGAAGTCTAGGAAGCGGGAGTCATGAACGAGCAGGCTCTCAAACGTCTTCAAGATACGATGCGTTTGTTCAGTACGGTTCTCAGTCAGATGGAAGAGTTATTGTGGGTGGTCAAGGACGTCCTAGAGGATTTATCACATGAAGATTCATCAACTCGAGAGACCAGGGAAGGGATCGGGAAACCCACACCCCAGCGCGACAGCGCTGTGGGTGTCCCGAGTGATGCGAAGGAAGGTTCCCCGAGTTGATTCTTATCCCGCCATGTGAGAAAAGTACGCCTCTCGTTTTTGGAGGTTTTCTGTTTGGCTAGGTGTTCAAATATGCCTTATCACGGGGGTTTTCTGTTTGGCTAGGTGGTTGACGCCTAAGGAGAGAGCTCAACAGAAGCTAGTTGATGTT
>JALHSV010000026.1 GCA_022865525.1 Thermodesulfovibrionales bacterium | reverse complement strand
TTGCTTACCCGCTCTGCATTGAGAAATACAACTTCATCCATCTTGATCAGGTTATAAAGACCTGCATAGCCATGGGGGATAACAACTGATTCAATCCCTAAAGCATATGCCTCTCTCGCTACTCCTTTAATGACTGCATTAAGACCTCCGCAATCTCCTCCGCTTGTTATAACACCGATTCTCTTGATAGTAGGCATATCCTTACCTCCTCATGTAGGATTTATCTAAAGTATAACTGCATCATGACTATAACCTATCTCAAAATTCTTTTTCATCATCTGTATGCACCAGCTCGTCATTCCCGCGCAGGCGGGAATCCATGTTTATTCAAGCCCTTAAATGGACCCCCGCTTTCGCGGGGGTGACGGATTCTTCGCGAAATTGCATATTTTGAGATAGGTTCTAATAATTGCTGATATTTTATCGATTTTGCGTAATCCTTGCAATGCATCCGCAAAAAAAAGAAATAGAAAATTTGCATTTACAATTTTTTTTTTGTTATACTGTTCCCCAACAAAGCCTCATGTATTGGGTATATGGGTGAGGGCTCATGACTCACTGTCCGATACAGAGGCTCTTTTATACTGTATTACGATTATCCTATGCAGCGTTTGAACGTAAATTAATTAGTGACACACCTTAAGCAAAATTTCCAGACACCAATGCGCATATACTCATGATCATTGAAGAAGTCTTAGATTTTCTCAGAAAAGTGCCCCCTTTTCAGTTCCTTGATGACAGTACTCTTAAGGAAATAATCAGCGATGCCTCGATGGAATTCTACCCGAAAGGGACCTTTATCCAGTATCAGGGCGGTACGGCACCCGATTTTGTTTATGTCATTAAGAAGGGAGCCGTGAAGGTCTCCATCAAGAATGAAAATGCAGAGGTATTTGTTGATTACCGGGGGGAAGGGGATTTAATCGGGTATTTGCTGATATTTGGCGGGACGAAAGCACGAGCGAATGTTGTAACGATTGATGATACCATCTGCTATCTCATCAAGCGCGAAACAATACAACATCTTTTAAATGCAAATCCAGCGGTCAGGGAATATTTCAATAAGTCCTTTCTCACCCGATATCTGGATAAAACATTCAGTGAAATTCAGAATAAGAATTTAGTGTATGGTGGCGGAGATAAAATGCTGTTCACCATGCCTGTTGGTGAAATTGCATCGA
Organism: Thermodesulfovibrionales bacterium; assembly: GCA_022865525.1. Taxonomy (GTDB): domain Bacteria; phylum Nitrospirota; class Thermodesulfovibrionia; order Thermodesulfovibrionales; family SM23-35; genus JALHSV01. Next base: position 1,672 of record JALHSV010000026.1, on the reverse strand, counting down.
AGGATATCATTAAGGCGTCTGAAAATATATCGATTCAGGAGGCGGCTGAGATAATGTCCAATTACAGGATCAGCTGTCTCATCCTGATTGATTCCCAGGGTATTCCCTCCGGCATTATCACGGACAGGGATCTCAGGGACAAGGTCGTTGCAAAAGGCAAGAACTGTCAGCATCCGGTCACGGACATTATGAGTGTGCCCAATGTGAGGTCAGATGCAAAGGAATTCTGTTTTGAAGCAATATTAAAGATGGTCAAACATAACGTGCACCATCTCCTTATCATGCAAGACGAAAAGTTAAAAGGCGTCCTCACCAACCATGACCTCATGCTGATCCAGGGGACGTCCCCGCTCTCGATCGTTAAAGACATTGAGAGTCAGAGCACCACTGATGGCTTAATCCCCGTGTCAAAAAAAATAAACAGTATCATTGGCTTATTGCTGAATGAAGGGGCAAAGGCAAGCGGTATCATAAGAATTATTACCGAAATCAATGACAGGCTCGTCAAGAAAATACTCGAACTGGCTGAAGATCGGTTTGGTGAACCTCCGGTCCCCTACTGCTGGATTGTATTCGGGAGTGAGGGACGTAAGGAACAAACCTTTAAAACAGACCAGGATAACGCACTCATTTATCATGACCCGGCAGATCCTGAAATGGAAGAAACAGCAAAAGAATATTTCAGGGATTTCTCCCTGTTTGTCAGGGATGCTCTGCTCAAATGCGGTTTCCCGTTATGCCGGGCAGATTTTATGGCAACGAACCCCATGTGGCGTCAGCCATTGCACGTCTGGAGAAAATACTTCACAAACTGGATATCCACTCCGACGGCTGAAGCAGTTCTAAATTCTGTCACCTTTTTTGACTTCAGGGCAGTCCATGGAGAGACAAGGCTTCTGGACTGGCTGAAGGATTTCACCCTTTCCATGGCAAAGGATTCAAAAATCTTTCTCGGTTACGTAGCAAATTTGGCGATCAAGAATATGCCCCCGATCGGTTTCCTGAAAACCTTTGTCGTCGAAAAAAGTGGTGAGCATAAAGATAAGCTGAACATGAAGGTGAAAGGCCTTGCACCGCTTGTAGACATTGTCAGGCTCTTTGCCCTTGAAAAGGGCATAAAGGAAACATCAACCATTGAAAGGATCAATGCCCTGCGGGATAAGCACACGATAATCAAGGAATATGCTGATGAACTCCTCCACTCCTTTGAGTTCATCATGTTGCTCAGAATCGGGCATCAGTTTGAACAGTTGAAAAAAGAGAAGGATATCAATAATTTCATTAACCCAAATACCCTCAGCAATCTCGAAAAAAGAATAGCAAAGGAGACATTTCAGCTCATATCAAGGATTCAGGACCTGATTATCGAACGATATAAAGCCATGATCTGGTAAATAATGTGCTCGAATTTTTAAAACACAGAAAACAGCTTCCGTTATCTATCGACAAGAATACCCCTATAACTGAAGTCCGCTATGTTGCGATTGATACGGAACTTACCGGCCTGAATGAGCGAAAAGATTCGATTATTTCAATCGGTGCTGTCCGAATGACGGGAACAAAAATCGAGCTCGGCAATACCTTTCATCAACTGGTCAAACCGCAATCAAAATTCAAACCCGATAGCGTTGTCATACACGGGATTACTCCCTCGGACGTGCTTGAAAAGCCC
>JALHSV010000235.1 GCA_022865525.1 Thermodesulfovibrionales bacterium | reverse complement strand
CAAAACCGGAGAAGCTACAGGAATTTCAAGGCTGACCCGCTTACCCTGGAAGACCTGTCCTTCCTCCTGTGGGCTACCCAGGGCATAACAAAAATAAGAAATGAAACTGCTGCTTTCCGGACAGTACCTTCTGCCGGCTGCCGCCATGCCCTTGAGACGTACCTCTGCATCTTGAACGTTGCAGGATTGGAGACGGGTATATACCGTTATCTGCCGATCGAACATCAGCTGCTTTTGGTATCAAAAAATAAACACCTATCAGATGAAATCGTAACCGCAACATTTTACCAGTCGTTCATCGGGAAAGCCCCGGTGACCTTTATATGGACCGCCATCCCGTATCGCATGGAATGGCGGTACCATCTCGCGGCACATAAGGTTATAGCAATCGATGCCGGGCATGTCTGCCAGAACCTCTATTTAGCCAGTGCAGCAATCGGAGGAGGCACCTGTGCAGTTGCCGCCTATCACCAGGAGATGATGGATCAGCTTTTGGGAGTTGATGGAACTGATGAGTTTGCGATTTACCTGGCTGCGGTAGGAAAGATATGATCTAATCATCCATGTTGGACCATGAGTGATTTATCTCTTCCGATTTGACAATAACATTCTTTTGCCATAGTATATCATTATAGATTCATAAGGGTGTGAGGGAAGAAAAAATGCGATATTTTAGGCTGATATTGACGGTAGTTATGCTGGCGCTATTTCTGATGATAAGTGGTATGGCATCCGCTGACCGCTCCTCAGGGGGCGGAGGTCATCAAGGTGGCTACTCCCGGGGTGGAGGTCATCAAGGTGGCTATTACCGGGGTGGAGGTCATCAAGGTGGCTATTACCGGGGCAATGTGGGTGTAGTGATTGGCGGACCATTTTGGGGCTCACCGTGGTATAACCAGTCCTATTACTATCCTTATCAACCTTATTACTACCCTCCTTATCAACCTTATAACTACCCTTACTACGCTCCTACAGTCGAAGTGCCGGCGGAGCCGCCGGTTTACATTGAGCGGTACCAGTCCAGGCCATCTTCCACACCGTCCGGCGTCTGGTACTACTGCTCCGATTCGAAGGCTTATTACCCATATGTTAAGGAATGCCCGGGCGGCTGGCAAACAGTCCCAGCGGAGCCGCCGTCTGAGCAAGCGAGGTAAAGGCTATGCGTAGATTGCTGATGTTCACAGTCCTCGTATTGGTCTCATTGCTCGCAGCGTGCGCGACAATGCCGAGCGGACCCAGTGTCATGTCCCTTCCGGGCACAGGCAAGAGTTTTGAGCAGTTCCGTATTGAAGACGCCGTCTGTCGCCAGTTTGCCTACGAGCAGGTGGGCGGACTAACCGGTCAACAGGCTGGACAGGACGCGGCAGTGAAGAGCGCTGTCGTTGGCACGCTCCTGGGTGCCGCGGCTGGCGCAGCTATTGGCAGTGCATCGGGCGATATGGGTGCCGGCGCGGCTATTGGCGCTGGCAGCGGACTGATTCTTGGGAGTGCCACAGGTACCAGCTATTCTTCGGTCTCTTACTATGAGTCTCAGCGTCGTTACGACCATGCATACCTGCAGTGCATGTATGCGAAGGGGAACCGGATTCCCGCCTACGGGCGTTTCACATCTCCGGAACCCCCGGCGTCAACCGGATGGGAGTCCCCGCCTCCTGCAGGCTATCCGCCGCCTCCAGCACCGCCCCGGTATTGATCGGAGACCGACAGGTCCTGACAATCCAAGTGTGTGCTGCGGAAGCGCCAGGTCGCACAGTTGGAGCACGCTCTCCCCAATTGGTCAATCCCTAACTCTTAATGGTGACGGAATCAACATGGTTTAATCCCGGTTGTCAAATAGGAGGATTTTTATGAGGGCAAGATTTGTTGGGTTTTTTATCTTGATGATCATGAATGCCATCATTTCTGTTTGCTACGCATCAGATTTGTGTTACGAATATATCAAGATAAAAAAATATGATGACGCTATCAGAGAGTGTACAAGACAAATAAATAGGGAGACAGAAGTAGATGACGTGGGCATAGCTTATGCGAACCGTGGGATTGCCTATGCAGGAAAAGGACAATATGACCAAGCGATTACTGATTACGACACTGCGATTAAGGCAAAACCAAGATATGAGAAGGCTTACTTCAATCGTGGGAATGCCTATTATGCAAAAGGACAATATGACGATGCTATTGATGACTACACTAAAACCATTGAACTGAATCCAAAAAATCCCTACCCCTATTACAACACTGCGTGTATATACTCCGTAAGAGCCTGTGAACAGTTAAGAAAAAGCGTGGAAAATGGGTTTAAAGACTGGAACATTATGGAGAAAGATAAAGACCTTGATAACATCCGAAATTCTTCTTGTTACAAGGAGATAAAGAGGGATAAATAATTTGGTAGGAACTGACCTATTTCGAGGTAAGTCCTGTGAACCTCGCCACTCCCAAGCCTCCTGACGATTCTGCGGAGTAAAAACGGAAATCAATTCTGGAAGGCCGTTTCCTCCTGCCCGTCGAGAATCTGACCAACGTTCGTTCAAAGTACATTTCGACTCTTGATAATGGGTACAGTAGGGATGCTGGCTACCTTAGCTCTCGGACTGTAGTATTTGTGATTGCTCGATTGGCTCATATAATTATCTTTCCAATATTCAGTAACTCATAGGTTTTTACGGTTTTAGCTTCTTCATATTTTTCCTTCTTCAGGTGATGAATCGTTTTCATTACGTAACCTAATCGCATTTTTTGTGTGAGTCTAATTTGCCGGGATATTGGACTTTCAGGTTCAGGATAGTTTTATGGATTAACTGGATTAAGGTATAGTAAAAACAGTGAGATTTGAAGAACTGCATATCCCTGCAAAGGTTTTTCAAGGAATCAGGGCCGCGGGATTCACTGAGTGTACGCCGGTACAGGCTCTGACTCTGCCTGAGGCGTTGCAGGGCAGAGACATTGCAGCCCAGGCTCAGACAGGTACGGGCAAGACCGCTGCGTTTCTGATTGCATTATTCTCACGCATGCTTACGGTGCGTTCGTTGGGACGGGGACCCTCACCACGGGCCCTCATTATCGCACCAACCCGGGAACTTGTAATCCAGATAGATGCCGAGGCAAAACTGCTTGGTGGGCCCGCTGGCTTCAGGATCGTTCCTGTATATGGGGGCATCGACTATCTGAAGCAGCGCGAGGAGATCTCAAAGAGTGCTGACGTGCTCATCGGAACGCCTGGCCGGCTCATCGATTATCTTAAGCAGAAAGT
>JALHSV010000234.1 GCA_022865525.1 Thermodesulfovibrionales bacterium | reverse complement strand
CTCGGTTTTAAAAATGATCAAGGAGCATCTGTTCAACAGCGCGCTGTGGCCGGACTTTACGATCATCCCAAAGCCCGACGATGCGATATTGAACCTCGTCAAACTCTCAACCGGTAAATCAATCCAGGTGAACAGTTATACCATCACGCCGTATGAGGTGAATCATTCTGTACCTGCTGTCGGATATCTTGTCCAGGACAGCAAAGGGAAGAGATTATTTTACACCGGGGATACTGGGCCATCAGCAAAAACCTGGGAAAAGCTCAGCAACAAGAAGATTGACTGCCTCATTATTGACGTGTCATTTCCTAACAGCTTGAGTGGTATGGCACTAAGGAGCGGACACCTGACGCCGGAGTTGCTGATAAAAGAAATGGCGAAGATGCAGCAGAAACCGGATCAACTCTGCATTACCCATTTGAAACCCCAGCATCTCAGGACTATAAAAGATGAGATAAAGAAACTCGGTCTCAGGAACCTGAGGATACTCAAGGATGGGGATACGATAAGGGTGTAGGAAAGGGGTCAAGGATCCAAGGGTCCGAGGATTCAAGTGAAATGATTAAACCACATGACTTACAGGGAACCCAGTTCTGGAAGAAAAAGTGCCTAATCTTTTGTTGCAATCTTTTCCTGTTTCACACGTTCATGGAGCCAAACTTTAATTAAAGCTCCTCTGTCAACACCAATCCGCTTGCGTATAGTATCAATATCATGCACCAATGATTCAGCAATATCGATTGTGAGTCGTACTTTCTTGCCATGACGGATCATTGTAGCCTGGGACATGTCTATAAGATCATGGATATCCTCTCCGGCTTCAAAACGCCTGTCGAATTCCTGGGTGCTCTTAACGAGCCTCTTCTTTTTCATAGAGTGATACCTCCTTGACTTGGGATTTACTTGACCCCTCGAACCCTTGAATCCTCGGACCCGTTATTATTTTTTGCCTGTGCTCTTCAATGCGCTTGACTAAATCAGATGTTACGCCAACATACAAAGTCCCGTTTCTGCGACTCGCAAGAATATACAAATAACCTTTTTTCGGCATACGGTATTTTAAAACAAAGTCGCTGGATTCCGGCGTTCGCCGGAATGACGGCCCACACTAATCCCAGGAGAGCTTTTCTTTTCAGTGCGTGGCGCAGCTGAGGCAGGGGTCGAATATTCTCACACAGCGACCGATAAGTCTTTCGCCTTCCGGTGAAATGCTGTCGCCATTCAGATGTTTTTCAGCAAGGTCCCTAAGAAGAAGATTGATATACGCATTATTGAATTGTGTGGCAACCATGAGGCGCATGCGCTCGATCTTTCCCTGATTCACAAGATAGCTGTGCATCAGGATCCCCCGCGGTGCTTCAAGCACCCCGATGCCCTGGCCGCTTGCCTTCATATCAACTTCTGCGCTCATCTGCGCAAGATCAACCTCGTCAAGGAGATGAAGGATTTTCTTCGCTGCCCAGTGTATCTCCAGAAGGCGGCATGCATCAGAGCTTTCGAGTGTCAGGGATTTACGGTCACGCAGCATGCCGGCAAGATCAAGGTTCGTCAAATCCGGATCGTGCAAAAAACTGTTCTCCTGATAACTTCGTGAAAGTGGACCGACAAGCATAATCCCTGCGGGAAACCCGTAATTCGTCAGGTACGGGAATTTGGCCAAAGTCCAGTCAGTCCTCAGTTCGGATATGTTGTCCATGAACTCTGCCCTGCTGAAACTCAATTCGAGATTCCCGGCTTGATTGTAAACACAGAAAATATCTTTACCCTGTTCACCGTCATAGGCTACAAAGTTGATCTGCTGGTCAGAAGGAAATGCAATGCTCTTTGATGTGAGGTGAAAGTCCCCGATCTGTTTGATGAGCCGAAGGGAACGTTCTCCGACATCAGATGCAATCGAACGGATTTCATTGATATCCGTTTCATCAGGCTCCGCACAAAAGCGTCCTACTCCTGTGGTGACGGGATGTGATGTGCGTCTGCCAAGGAGCCTCACAATTTTCAATCCTGCATCCCGCAGGGCAAAGGCCTCCTTCGCGATCTCAGGGTGGCTCTGCAAAAGTTCAAAGATACCGGATGACGCACCGACGAAGTCAGGCATTGTCAGAAAGAAATAGCTCAGGGCATGACTGTTTATCCACTCTCCCAAGACCTGAATCTCCCGCAAGGCACTTACCGAACGTGGTGTCTGCACTCCCAGTGCCTCCTCTATAGCCTTAATGGATGCGACCTGATGGGCTGTTGAGCAGAGGCCGCAGATCCTGGAAACCATATGCGGGACATATTCAACACGGGTACCACGCACGAAACTTTCAAATCCCCGGAATTCCTGTACCAGAAACCGGGCTGTCTTTACGCTGCCGTTGTCAACCTCAATTTGGATGGAGGCATTGCCCTCAATGCGTGTTGCTTTCTGAAGGATAATTTTTTTGCTCATCTGATCCTCGACCTGTCGCTGGTGATATACCGGTTGAACTTGACGGAACTGTTTGCATGCTTCCGAAAGAGCTTCATGACCGATCTGACCTGGTCTTCGAGATGACGGTGGCGGCTGATAAATGAATCCACCATATATTCTTCAAAGCTGTTTCCTTCCTCCATCTTTTTGAAGGCTGTCTCGGATGGGCCGCGGCAACCCCAGCAGGGAAGTCCGCCGCGCGGACACACAGCCCCGCATCCGCCCTTTGTCATAAAACCGAGGCAGACCGCACCACGTGAAGTGAAACAGTGCTGTACCTCCCAATCCGGGCGTGGAAACATAGAGAAATGTTCAACGGTTGTTTTGACGTGTTTCCGGCTGCACTCACCGCACACAATGGATTTCGGTTTCTCTGCCTGTCCGTCTCCCCTGAGTTCACCGACAAGAAGGTTCAGGAGGCCGGCACTCGGGGGACAGCCGGGGATGTAATAGTCAACCCTGACGAAGTCATCCAGTTTTCGGGCACGGCGGAGAAGCTGCAAATCTTTTTCCTGTTCCTGGTATGTTGCCCAGTCAACACCGCGGCTTCCTGAAAGGTAATAGGCAAAAGGATCTTTTGCGTGGCCATAGGATTCTTCAAGCAACTCTTCCAGCTCAAATTGATTTGCATATGCAGGGATTCCGCCGAATGCGGCACAGGTTCCCCATGCTATGAGATAACGGCTTTTATGCCGGACTTCCTTAATTTTTTCCTCGTCTTCCTTTACCCTTACGACACCGTCGACGAGAGCGACGTCTACCTCGCCAAGCTCCTCCTGGTCGATCAGCATGGGACAATAGGAGATATGCACCTTCTCCAAAAGACGGGTTAACTCTTCCTGGTCTTCCAGCAATACAGCGGAACAGCCTCCGCAGGTGGAAAGAGAGACAAGCGCAGTGCTGATCAGACTTTTCTTTTTCAGAGGAGGAGGGAAGGCTTGAAGCATTGCCGGAATGGCTTTCGTGGGATCATTCATGGCGGATAATAGTCCCCTGAGGCGGATGATCAATCCCTGCAGGATGTACAGTGCGAGTTCCGGCGTTGTCCTGATCTGCTCCAGAAAATTATTTTTAGGAATCGCATAAAGAAATGCTGTCCCCGAGGCATAAGCATGAGCGGTCCTTGGCTGGTCGGTAATGATTGCCGTTTCCCCAAAGAAATCGCCGGTACCTAACAGTGCGATCAGATTCCTGTCATCTTCCAGTCCCTGGCTGATCTCTACTGCTCCCTCCACGATGACAAACATGGAGTTACCCGGGTCTCCCTGATGAAATATGGCTCTCCCGTTTTCGACTGTGATACAGTATTCGCGATCTATGTTGAGTTCAACGGTATGTTTTGGAATTTCTTGCTGATCAGCGGACTGGGCATTGGCAGAGGACTGAGATGGCGTCTCAGCAACTGAAGAGGGCTCGAAGTCGCTGCCGGCTTCTGCTGATTCCGGAAGAATTTGTCCTTTTGATTCAACAAATGACCGCAAGGCCTCGTCACCCTGCACTATAGTTTGTAGATGGTGATTTGTCTGCGTAATCCGCCGGCAGAGCGTTGTGAGAAGATGGAGGACCACACCGGGATCCAGGCGTATTCTCTCCATTATTGAAGTGCGGGTG
>JALHSV010000233.1 GCA_022865525.1 Thermodesulfovibrionales bacterium | reverse complement strand
TTGCCCTCGATGTTATCATCCTTATTCTGGGCGTCATGTTTTTCAAGGAGGCGATGGAGAATTCCGGAGCAGTCAAGAACCTGAGCCGGTTTTTCATCGAGGAGGGGATTCCTGCGTCTCCCGTTCTTTTCCTCCTGCCATTCATAACCGGTTTGATTACCGGTCTTACCCTAGGTTTTGTGGGGAGCACTTTTCCGCTTATTATCCATATCGCAGGCAATACGTCTATAGGAGCTATATCTTTCGCCTTTGCCGCCGGTTTCTTAGGTGTCCTTCTCTCTCCAGTCCATATCTGCCTTGTTCTGACGAGGGAATATTTTAAGGCTGACTTATGGGGGATGTACAAGATGATGCTGCCGGGGTGCGTCATTATTTTCGGAGTTGCAGTGATACAGTATTGGCTATTGCGTTAGTTACTCATTGCAAACGCTATTCCATATGGCTGTCATTGACCCGAAAATTGGTTTCAAAATCCGTCATTCCCGCAGTCTGTTGGCGGGAATCCAAGTTCAAACCACATGGATGCCCGACTACAACCTCGGGCATGACGAAAAAACTATTATTTTCATGTTCGCCTGTAAATCAAAAGCTCATGTCGATTCCCGCTTGTCGGGTCTCCTTCCGAAAGCGAAGAAAGATTCTCCATGAGCCGTAGGCCGGCCGAGCCGGAATGACAGACTTGGAGACTTGGTTGTCTTCAGCCTTTTATCACTCCCATCGGCCTGAGCCGCGCAACCTTCCTTGAGATCCCCGCCCTATGCACCACATCAACAACAGCGGAAATATCTTTATATGCCTCTGACATCTCTTCTGCCAGTGTTTCCCGCCCTGCAGACCTGACAATAATCCCTTTGTCCTCCATCTCTCTCCAAATGGCACGGCCTTTTGCCTTTTTAATTGCCTGATGCCTCGACATCACCCTGCCGGCTCCATGGCATGTCGACCCAAAGGTCTCCTTCATCGCTCTTTCGGTTCCCAGGAGAACGAACGACGCCCTGCCCATATCCCCGGGAATCAAGACCGGCTGACCGAGCGGCCTGTATATCTCAGGCAATTCCGGATGACCAGGAGGGAAAGCCCGCGTAGCACCTTTCCGGTGAACTATCAGCTTCTTTTTTTTGCCGTTCACTTCATGCTCTTCAATTTTAGCGATATTATGTGCAACATCATATATGAGACTCATGCCGAGTTGCTTTGGTGAAAGGCCGAACACGCGGATAAACGTCTCCCGTGCCCAGTGCATGATGCATTGTCTGTTTGCCCAGGCGTAATTTGCAGCGGCCCGCATTGCAGAGAGATAATTCTGAGCTTCAGGGCTTTCGAAAGGTGCACATGCAAGTTCCTTATCAGGCAGTTCGATTTTATACTTACTGACGGCCCGCTCCATAACTTCAAGAAAGTCGGTGCATACCTGATGACCAAAACCCCTGGAACCGGTATGGATCATGACCGTGACCTGATCCATGAAAAGACCTAAACTGTTAGCTGCTGCTTCATCGTAAATCTCGTCAACATACTGAATTTCAAGGAAGTGATTGCCTGATCCGAGTGTGCCCTGCTGAGCCCTGCCGCGTTCATATGCCTTGTTACTGATGAGGGAAGGGTCTGCTCCGTCTATGCATCCGCCGGATTCTATTTTTTCAAGATCTTCAGCATCTCCAAATCCCTGTTCAACAGCCCAGCGCGCTCCTTTGAGGAGAAGTTTTTTTTGGCTTTCTGGATCGAGACGCACTTTGCCTTTTGAGCCGACACCCGATGGTATTTCATTCTGGAGGACCCCGACGAGGTCTTCGATCCTCGGAACAACCTCCTTCTTTGTGAGGTTGCTCCTGAGGAGACGAACCCCTCAGTTGATGTCGTAACCAACGCCGCCGGGTGAGATGATACCTTGCTGCAAATCAAATGCTGCCACACCCCCAATCGCAAACCCATAGCCCGTATGGATATCAGGCATCGCCATCGATGACTTCACAATACCCGGAAGCATTGCGATATTCGCCACCTGATCGATCGATTGTGGTTCGAGTTCTTTTTCGAGAACCTCATCAATATAAATGACGCCGTTCACCCGCATCCCCGGCTTGAAGTCTATGGGGATTTCTATCTTTGTATCATCAATTCTCCTCAGTTTCTCCATTGCCATAGTGACCTCCCGCTTTCTTTATATATCAAAGATAATTTCAGTCTCCCATACATGATCTTTTTTTTCTATCTTCAGCCGATGGTAGGTGGCAGCTTTAATGAGCAGTTTCCCTTCATGACGCTCGGGATCAAATTCCTCACCATATACGGTAGCCTTAAGTCTAAAAGCCTCATCCCCTCCCATCCCTCCCCCTTGAGGGGGGAGGGTAAGGGAGGGGGTGAATTCAGCAACAACAATTCTTTTGCCGATAAATCCGTAGGCATCAAAATGAAAAATCAGCTCATTCAGCCATGAAACAAGAAGTCCATCGAGCGCATGACTTTCGACAGAAACCGTTATCGATTTTTGATCTATCAGTATATCGGTATTCGTGATAAGGCTGTACATCCCCAGCGCAGCATGAACGAATACCTCCTGTTTGCTCTCTCCGAAGGCCTTTAAACCGACATCTCCCGCAATGTCAAGGATTTCAAATTTCTCCATAAAAACTTATCATAAAAAATCAATCTTCGCTCAGAATGACAAGCCGAAGCGTTTCCAGTTATTTGTTTTTCGGTGCTTCTTTCTTTACTCCTGTTTCAGTTTCCCCTGGTGTCTCTTCTTTCTTTTGTTCGGCTGCCGAGAGTTTGGAAACTGCTTCTTTGTTTATCTCAACTTTGTAGGTTTTTCTCAGATTCTCGATATACGAG
>JALHSV010000232.1 GCA_022865525.1 Thermodesulfovibrionales bacterium | reverse complement strand
GTATTGGACAAGTTACCTAATAAGCAACCAATCGGATTTCAGGAAGGCCAGTGTGTGGAATTGCTGATTGGCGACTGGACCGACCTTGGTTATAAGGCTATGATCAACAAATCGCAATGGGGTTTGATTTATAAGAACGAGGTGTTTCAGCCATTACGAAAAGGACAACACATAAAAGGATTTATAAAGAAATTGAGGGACGACGGAAAGATAGATCTCTGCCTTCAAAGACCCGGACATGAAAAGGTTGATGAGGTATCTGAAAAGATTATCAATAAACTAAAAGCAGCAGGCGGATTTGTTTCCGTAACCGATAAAAGCCCGCCTGAAATTATCTACGACCTGTTCGGCGTGAGCAAGAAAACATACAAAAAAGCGATAGGCGCTCTTTACAAGAAACGGCTTATTATCATCGAAAACGAAGGGGTAAAACTCATGTAAAAAGTGATATAGGGTCAGGTACAGGCTGCTTATTCTCATCCTGCTGCAACGGGTATCTTCACCTTACGAGAGGCGTAAACTCTTAGGATTTACCTTCCTATGTGAACTGATTGCTATTGAAGCAAGTCTTTGCCCGCAAGACTACAGGAAGGATCAAACCGAGGGCAGAAATTTCCCCAGGCATTCTTTTCTATGGAGAAACATTTGATGATTAAGTTATGCAAACAGGGTACACGATGTTTTTACTTGGTAAATCTTGTGCTAAAATAGATCCAATCTAATACATTGTAAGGGAGGAAATTGGTATGGCGGACATTATACGGAAGGTCGCATATTTTGCAATCGATGTACCGAACAAGCCTGGCGAAGGGGCACGAATACTGGGCGCTTTGGCCGACGCAGGCGTAAACCTTTTAGCATTTTCAGGGTTTCCAAACGGCAGGAAGGCCCAGCTCGATATTATCCCTGAAGAGGTGAATATATTCAAAAAAGCTGCTAAGGTGACAAAGATCAAGACGAGACCCCAGAAGATCGGGTTCTTGGTGCAGGGTAGCGACCGGAAAGGCGCCGTAGCCAACCTTCTCAAAAAACTGGCGGACAATAAGATTAATGTAACGGCGGTTGACGCTGTGTCAGCCGGTGCAGGTCGTTATGCCGCAATTTTGTGGGTCAAGCCAAAAGATGTAAATAAAGCAGCGAAAGCACTGGGGGCAAGATAGATTTTTTACAGACATACATTTCTGAAACGGACATGTACGGTTATTAAGAAAAATAATCGTATTATGGTGTCAGGGCATGCTCTGTTTCTTTCAGCCATAAGAGTCTAGATCCATTGATCACTGAGGCATTTATTGCCTCAATGAACTCTTCAGGCGAGATTTCGAAACCGTCTTTTTCAACCCAAGGGCTGAACGTGATTTTCAGCTTTACCCTGGCCGTTTTCCTGACCTCATCCTCTGTTGGTCTCCGTATTTCAGCACCCATGGCTTTGGCAAGACTGATAAATATATCCCTGTGGCTCATTGACTGCCCATGCGTATCGAAGATTTTATGCAGATGTTTCATCCTTCCCATATAATCAATCATGGTGCCTGATGCCTCGAAAAAAGCTGCCGATGGAAGCACAACATCTGCATGCTTGGCAAGTGTTGTCATATGTGAGTTTTGCACGATGAGGAAATCCGCATTCGGTCGTTGATTGAGCGGCACTTCACCAACCACATAGAGTACCTTCATCCCTCCGTTTATCATTTCTTGATAGGTCTTCCCTTCTGAAATCAGGCCCATCAGGGAAACACCCTT
>JALHSV010000231.1 GCA_022865525.1 Thermodesulfovibrionales bacterium | reverse complement strand
CTTAAACAGATTGCCGCTAAACTCAAGGCCGTGCAAGCTGCGGTCATCAATCAAAACGGCTTGCAGGTCGGTGTGACCTGCCAGGATGAGCAGTTGCAGGCGGTCAAGAAGGCATTGCCTGCCATGTTGGTGGGCCTGCCACGGCACGAGTTCAAGGCTGTCGACTATCGCTTCGCCAAGGAGCCTTTGAACGAAGGGTTCCAGGATGCGTCGAAGGTGCAATACGTTTTGAAGGGGAGCGATTACATGAAGTTGGGTTTTCAATACAGCGGCAAGATGGAGGTTTTGCGCCAATTGCTCTCCACCGTCTATCTCCAGAATACCATCCGCGTGCAGGGCGGCGCCTACGGAGGTTTTGCTATCATGAACAATACCGGTTTTCTGGCCTTTGCCTCCTACCGTGATCCCAACCTGAAAAAGACGGTCGAGAACTATCTGGGGGCCAGCCGCTTCCTGTCCGATTTGGCCCTGGAGGAACGGGATCTGCGCCGGCTGATCATCGGCACCATTTCCGATTGGGACCGGCCCCTCAATCCCAGTCAGAAAGGTTTTGCGGCCGTGCAACAATACCTCAGTGGCGATACGCTGGCCATGCTGCAAAAAGAACGCGATGAGATCCTGGGAACCACCGTGGAGGACCTGAAAGGGTTTGCCAAAATGGTGGAAAAAGTAATGGCCCAGAATGTTCTCTGCGTTGTCGGCAATGAAAAGAAGATCGAGGATCAGAAGGATCTGTTCAAAAAGATCCTGCCCCTGAGACAATAGTATTTTTTTTAGCGGGCAATTTTAGCAAATAAATGCTTTCGACTGGGTCGAAAAATATTCCGGGGCCTACTCGCTGTAATACTGGATGGTGCTGATGACCGTCTGTTCGCAGACTTTGCAGAGGGGCTTGCGGCCGCGACTGAACATCAGGCAATCGAGCATGGGACGGAACAGCCCCTTGGCCGCGTAACCGGCGCCCTCGAAGGCGCCGACCTCAGGAAGATTTGGTGCCAGGTCTTACATTATTACATTTCCCCCATGTCAGACTTGCTAGGACAAACAATCGATTCTGGCGCGATTTTTTACGTAAAATAATTTGCGTGACTTTGACATGTCTGTTTTTAAAGAGTAAGGCCCACATCTCGTCCACTCAGAAAAATCTCTTTTTAAACAACAGGATGAACGCTTCTGGAGTGTTTCCCTTTTTTGGGGACGTCTGTTGTCGCCATTCTGGACGAGATGTGCCATATGGCATAGGTGCATCCCACGCGCTTCTGGACAAGGTGAGGGTCGCAACCGGCATGCTCCTTGGGGTCGATGTCATATTGGCAGCAATGCCAGCCAGCTTGACGAATGACGCGTGGTAAATGAACATTTTGCATAACAAAATAATAAACATATTATTTTCGCAAAACGCCCGTGATCCATCTGGCTGGAAATGCCGGCTCAGTTTCGGTCGAACCAACAGCCTCGATTGGACCCAATTCAATGATCCCAAGAACTGCACCTGGTGTGAGCTGAAGGGAAAAGTAATAATGAAAGGCCTGGTACTAATATTCCAATGAATTGTTAGATTTTCTTGATCTCAAATACAACAAGCAGAAGTCTTTCATTAATGGGGAACCCAAGTTCGCCAAATTCATATTCCTTATAACTTTTGAATACCTTGAACCCATCGCCCACAGTATTCTCTATCTCCTTCACGCGAGCTGCTATTACAATTTCGGCGGGGGTTCCCTTTTTCTTTATTCTTGCCACGCATGCAATGAAGCCAGTCTTAAGGCGTTTACTTCCGTGAACTGCATTAGCCACGAATAAAATTCTTTTTGCCTCTTTAACCATTTGCTTTTCTTTAATTGATCTCTTGACCTCTATTACATGTCTCGGTTTTTTGCTATTTCTAGAAGTGAGAACAATGTCAAACTTCGCTCCTTTTCTAATGTGGCTTGGAAATTTCGGTTTATAACCTAACATCTCGAATACATCTGAAAATATCATCTCTAGACGGAAGCCTAGGATATCAAAGTTGTCGCAGACTTCTTTGACGATATATGTATTTAAAACGTATTCAGGCGACTTCCTTACATGAACACCAGTTAGCTCAGCACATTCCTCAGCAGCTTTCGCAAGCGCAATGAGTATTGACTCTTTTAGATTTCCTTCCGTGGCTTTTTGCATTGTTTTTTTCTTCATCAATCAACCTCCAATGACAAACCTTGGCAAGACCAGAGTATCATATATTTACTCCATATACAACATTTGGTTATATCCCTATTCCAAATAAAAAATATAAATACTTACAACGATATCGTTCCCAACGAGTCTTAGAAGAAAAAGACATGACTGTGCATTTGCAACATGACCATGTTTATGAACGTTCAAAAATGGTAGAAAGGATTATGTCAAATCACGAACTTGTTGAGGAAGAGCTCCGCAAAGCTATTGGATGCGTGATTACAAAAAATGAGCATGATTTGCTTCACTTCCATGTGATGGGCATAGATGGTTGGGATCGATATAAAAATGCCAACATTAAGGTCTATGACATGAAAGATTGTACATGGATTATTTGATACATAAGGATTTTCTTCCTTATGGGTATTCCTGGCCTCTCTTGAACAGTGTCTCCCTCATTTGCTGTAGCACAGAATGTGCGAAGGACAAATCTTAGGTTTACTTCCCCTAATCTTGTTTCAGTTTTTTCCCAAGTTTCTTTATGCAAGACAAATAACTCGGAACTTTTGTAAATTATCTTTCGTGTTTTCCGTGTGGGCTACGACTGCAGGGGCCTAAAGAAGATGAGCCGCAGTAAATACATTTGTGCCGCCGCTTCCATGTTGGTGTTTGCCATGCGGGCTGTGTGAACAGGGTTCTTATGAACTTGAGCCGCAAGAAACACAGTGTCCTTCGTCCCCCGAATGCTCATGTTTATCATGGGGGCTTCGCGAACAAGGCCTGTATGATGAAGAATTACAAAATTACATTTATCCATTAATCAGTATATATGCCGAGGTGTAGCTAAAGGTGATAGGGAAGCAAAGAGAAAGCAGGGTATTGATGACCGCTATTTCTCTTACTCTCTTTTCCCTCATTCTTCCCTTTCTCTTCCCTTTTTACTACAATGTAATTATGGCAAAGAAACTAACCTATTCCCGCTATATCTGGTTCATCAACCGGGCGAAGAAAGGGCGCTTCCCCAACGCCGTAAAGCTAGCGGAATATTTCATGATCAGCCTGGCCCAGGCGCAGCGCGACGTCGAGTATATGCGCTACACCCTGGACGCGCCGCTGGAATACGACGCCTTCGAGAAAGGTTACGCGCTCAGCGATCGCGCCTTCAACCTGCCCTCGGTCTGGGTGGAGGACGACGAGCTCCTGCTGCTGGCCATTGCCAGGGAGCTGATCCGCGACCCCGATTCAAAAAAAATACTGGCCGAGTTGCTGCGCAAGATCGCCATCAACAGCCGTAAGGGCCTGGGTGCCGCCGGGCACGCTGTCTCCTATAAGGGCATGGGCTCCTACCGCCAGAAAGCGGGCATCCTCAACCCGCTGCTCGACGCCATCCTGAACCGGCATCCGGCTGAGATACTGTTCCGGGAAGTTTTCGGGCCAATGCGCGAGCCCTCCTGGCGCAAGGTGACGCCGCTGCACCTCCTCTTTTACCGCGCCAACTGGTATTTGCTGGCCCTCTATGGGAAAGAATGGCGCACCTTTTCACTGGCGCGCATCGAAACGGTCAAAGTGCTGCCGGGCAAGGCCGCGCCAAGGGTCAGCCAAAAGGCCATCCATGACAAGATCGCTTCGACCTTCGGCATCTTCATCACCGACCAGAACCACCCGGTAGTGCCGGTCAAGTTGCGCTTTGTGCCCGAACTGGCGCGCTTTGTGCGCAGCATGCTGCCGCACCCGGGCCAGGAGTTCTGCGACCGGGCCGACGGCTGCCTGGAGGTCTCGTTCCCCTCAACCATCAACCGCGAGCTGATCGCCGAGATCCTGGGCTTTGGCGAGCAGGTCGAGGTGCTGGAGCCCGGGGAGCTGCGCAAGGAGATCGCGGCGATACTGCAGAAGACAGCGAAGTTATATGGGAAGGTCAGTAAGAATTGAAATGGCACCGATTATTTCAAAGAGTAAATACCTGTCGGGTTTGCAGTGCCATAAGCTCCTGTGGTACCAGTATAATCGGCCTGATGAAATCCCGATCCCGGATGCGGGAACTCAGGCCATTTTTGATGCAGGCCATGCGGTTGGTGAGCTTGCTCAGAGCCTATTTCCGGGCGGTATTGCCATTAAATGGGACAGGGATGCCGAAAAAATGATTGAGCTGACCAAAAAACTCCTGGCAGAACGCAAACCCATTTTTGAAGCCGCGGTAAAATACGGCAACGCTTATGCTATTGCCGACATTCTTGTTCCGGTGGATGACAACAGCTGGGATTTGATCGAGGTAAAAAGCAGTACGTCTGTAAAAGATATTAACCTGCCTGATGTGGCTATCCAGAGCTATGTTTGCCGGAACTCCGGCATAAACCTCAACAAACTATTTTTAATGCACATCAACAACCAGTATGTCCGCCAGGGAGATATCGAGCCTGATAAGCTTT
>JALHSV010000230.1 GCA_022865525.1 Thermodesulfovibrionales bacterium | reverse complement strand
CGGCATACAACTTGTCATTCGGATTATTAACATAGCCGGAGCTATCAGCCGAGTAGGTGGTAGTTACAGAAAGAATCTGGAATATTGTATTCGGAAAATTGATGAAGGCCTCGAACTGTTCGTATCCCTGTGTAGCGGTGCCTCCGTAGAGTGAGATGGTATAAGTATTACCGACCATCAATGTCATGGAACCACCGGCCGGCACCGACACTCCATTGAGCTTTATATCAGTGACGGAGTTGCGGTTCTGAGATATCAGATGTTCCACGTACAGCTCACGCGGCTGTGGTGAGGACCCAGTCGCGCCGGATACCGAGTCAGTCGCAGTGATATGATAGCGCCGGGTAGTGTCGTAAGGCGCGATCCCCCTGTCGACCTCAACCTCAAAATATGCATCGGAACAACTGCCGTTTGCAATCGAGCCGAGAGGGACCGATGACAATGATACTGCACGCAGATACACGCCGGCATTTGCAGAATCCCAGACGAATGTTGCGGTAACGTTATTAGCTGGCGCATCACCGGTATTGCAAACCCGGGCGCCGATCGGGAAGCGGTAAGGCCCACTGGTTGGGCTGTTGCTGTCAAGTCCTATGATATTCCATGTGATTGGTCTGATCTCAAGTACTGGTGCGGCTGTTGCGGCGGATACAAACAAAGCTGCGGAGAAAAAAAGTGATAGGATGAATGCTGTGATAACTCTGGTGTTAGACGGCCACCTCAGTATTTCACAACATCTCTTCACAAGTGATCGGTATCTATGCATGAACTCCTCCTTGTATAGAGTCAAAAGTTAGACTTTCCGGTTCATTGAAATATTCTATATAGATAAATTAGGTAATAATTATACATAAATATTGAAATATTACAATACACAAAAATCCCCTTTATCATAAGAGGGGAACATTGCATAACGATATTGCCAAAGGGGAAATAACGTGTCTGAAAGTCTGTTTTTTTGATAAGTTTTGTTATCTATCTGTCCATCATTTTCTTGAATACCCTGAGTGGATTCTGGTTGAGGAGGGCTCCATCTTCCGTCATCTTTTTTTGTCTGAATATGGCTTTATGGGCCTTTATGTTGGACGGTTGGAGTTTGAGTGCCATCTCGTAGCTCTCTCCTGCCTGATCGGATAATCCCATAGCATGGTATAGGTCGCCTGCGTCGACGAAGTAGTCTGAATTTTCCGGATCATATTTTAGTGCCTGCCTTATAGATTTCTCGGCTTCATCTGATTTCCCGAGCTTGAGAAGGGTTCTTGCGTAGAAAGCGAAATATCGTGCACACGTGTTATGAAGATACAGAGCATTCTGAAAAAGCACTTCTGCTTCCCGGAAATTTCCATTCCAGAATTCGAGTTTTCCCTTCGCAAAATATCTATGAGCTAATTGCTTTTTTCCCGTGGTCTCTTCAGGAGATTTTTCTTTTTGTTCACATGAAATTTCATGGCAAGCTGTTTTCTGAGATATGCTGCCATTACTTTCAAGGATATATTTTCCCCTATTGTTGACACGACTCATTATCTCTGCTTGCGCATCAGATTCTACAGAACTGACGAGGGCTTCAATCTTTTCGAAAGCGTCTCTGAATTGTATCCCTGTCATGTAAAGCGGAATATAATTGCCATACGTATCCTCGATGCTTTTCACCAGCAAAGCCCACATAACGGAAGCGTTAACGAACAGCGCTTTGTCTTTATACTCTAACTTCATCGTGTATGTATGCCCGACATTCAATCTCTTATCTGACTTTACCAGCATTCCACCTTTACCGATATTGATTATGACTATCTTATTTGCAGATGCACTATCAGTTTTGACGCGCATCTGTTCGACCGAAAATCTCCTGTGCAGCCTCTTCTCAGTTAAGGATATATTCATGGATTTGTCACCAGCGGCATTATGGAAACTGCACTGGGTATCTGTTTTCTGTATTACCTGCTCATCTCCACGGGTTGATTCTCCTCTCTGCATGATGGTTTTCACAAAATCCATGAAAGCCTTATCATTTTCAATGATCTGAATTCCTATCCCGATATTCACCGATGAAAGATCGGCCTTCGCAGTTCTCTTTATAATGCCCTTGAGAAAAGCAGTCTGTTTGCCGGGCAGGAGGAGTTCAATATCAAGAGGGCTATCAATCGCAAAATTCCGATTCGTCTTAATAAAAATTCCACAGTCAGAGAGATTGCCCGACATACCCATAAAGATCTTATGATTGACGCAAAACTTTATTGCAAGCCTTTTCATGAATCTATGATGCTTTCTTTTTTCCACGGGTTTCCTCATTTTCAGCAGATACATTGCCTCGGTATTCTGATTCCTTATATCGAATCTCGCGTTCATATTATTTTATTTTGGTACTTGAATTGACAACCCTACCTGGGTAGGGGGTGCTGTTCTCTGAGAGATTGAACGCGTTTAATGAGAGATTTCCTCGATGCTCT
>JALHSV010000229.1 GCA_022865525.1 Thermodesulfovibrionales bacterium | reverse complement strand
TTCAGATGTCGGCACTGTTTGATTCAATGACTGTCTGGGAGAATGTTGGCTTTGCGCTTCACAGGAATAAGAGTATGCATGACAAAGAGATAAAGGCACGTGCGACTGAAAATCTTAAGTTGGTGGGACTGAGTGGTGTGGAGAATCTGATGCCTGCAGAGCTTTCAGGCGGTATGAAAAAGCGGGTAGGCCTTGCACGCGCGATTGCCCATGAACCTGAGATTCTGCTGTATGACGAACCTACGACCGGCCTCGATCCCATCATGGCAGATGCAATAAATGAACTGATTATTGAGATGAGAAATACTCTGTCAGTAACCAG
This sequence comes from Thermodesulfovibrionales bacterium, assembly GCA_022865525.1. Classification (GTDB taxonomy): domain Bacteria; phylum Nitrospirota; class Thermodesulfovibrionia; order Thermodesulfovibrionales; family SM23-35; genus JALHSV01. The sequence goes on along the minus strand of JALHSV010000229.1, from coordinate 2,126 downwards.
TGTTGCCATAACGCATGACATGAACAGCGCATATAAAATTGCAGACCGAATCGCCATGCTGTATGAGGGAAGGATCATCGATACCGGCAGTCCTGATGAAATAAAAAATACAGGAAATCCTATCGTAAGACAGTTTATAACAGGAAGTGCAGTGGGCCCAATAAAGATAGAAGGAGTGCATTATGAGAGGACTATCAACAGAACTTAAGGTCGGATTATTCGCTCTCTTGGTAATAACAATTATGACGTTCATGACATTCAAAGTTGGTGGTCTTGATTGGATGAAAGAAGAAGGGAACATATATTATGTATATTTCAAGAATATAGCAGGTCTTGATGAAAAGACGAAACTCAAAATAGCCGGCGTCGATGCAGGATTTATTAAAAAAATTGAACTGCACGAAGGTGTAGCTAAGATGACCGTACGGGTGCAAAAAGAAGTGCGGATGTTCAGCGATGCAAGTGCCTCGATTAAGGCGACAGGCCTTCTGGGTGACAAATATCTCGAAATAAAACCCGGATCGAAAGAACCGGCTCTCAAGAATGGAGATACGATACAGGATGTATTGGAAATCGTTGATATCGACGATATGGTACGAAAGCTCTCGAAGGTTTCAGAAAATATCAGCACCCTCGCAATTGCGCTTAATGAAGCACTCGGTACTGAAGATGCAAAGCGTTCTTTGAGAGAGACGGTGAGCAATTTGAGTAATATAACTGCGAACCTCAATGAGACGATCGTTGTCAATGACGAAAAAATGAGGAATGTCCTCGACAATATCAAAACTCTTACCGCTTCCCTGAATGAGCTTGTTGATAAAAACAAAGAACCGATTACGGATATCGTCGGAAACCTCAGAGAATTCTCTGCCAAATTGAAAACCGATGGCCCGGAGCTTATTGCAAACCTGAATAAGACAACAAGAGAATTGAAGGAGATGGTTGAGGAGACTAAACCATCTATTAAAAATACGGTTGAATCTTTAGACAAGATTACCAAAAAGATAGATCAGGGTGAAGGAACGCTTGGGAAGCTTGTAAAAGACGAACGGCTCTATGAAAACATAAACAAGGCAGCCGAAGGTGTGGAAAAGACTTTTGGCGCTATAGACAGGTTCAAGACATTCATAACCTTTCAGGCAGAATATCTCAACAAAATGGAAGACGGTAAAGGCTATTTCTATCTGACACTGCAGCCACGACCTGACAGGTACTATATTCTTGGTGTTGTCGGAGATCCACTGGGAAGAGTTAAAACAACAGAAACGGTAACGAACGTAGATGGGATAACCATACGGAAGAAAGAAGAGAAAACAGAGCAGGAAATAGAATTTACCGCACAGTATGCAATGAGATATAAGGATGTTGCTTTGCGTTTAGGTTTGACTGAAAACACATTCGGTGCTGGAGGAGACTTTTTCTTTCATAATGACAGGGGAAGGGTAACAGTAGATGCATGGGATTTTTCGAATGATGAAGAGCATTCTAAAAACCCTCACATAAAAGCCGGAGTTGATTATTTCATCTTCAAAAATGTGTTTGTATCTGCAGGTATTGATAATATTCTGAACAGCAGATGGCGCGGTGGGTATGCTGGGTTAGGACTCAGGCTCGAGGATCAGGATTTGAAATACATTTTAGGAACCATTCCGCTGGTCAGATAGACACCAGAAAGAATTGTTGTTGGTACATCCATGGATTTTAGATTTTAAGAGAAAGGAGGTGAAAGAATGAGGATCCCTTTTATGAAATATATCTCATGGTATCTTGTTATCGCTATGTTTGTCATCAGTATTGTGCCTCGGGTAGAAGCTGGTTTAGTTCCATCTGAGGTGATTAAACTTACTTCTGTGGAAAAGGTAGCAGACCTTCAAAAAATCCGGCAAACCCTTGAAATGAAGGCAGTAAGCGAGCGGCTTACCCAGTTAGGCCTAACTTCTGCAGAGGTCCAGCAAAGACTTGCTTCTCTGAGTGACCAGCAAATTCATCAGATCGCGCTTCAGTTGGATGATCTCAAAATTGGCCAGTCTGATGCTCTGGGAGTGATCATTGCTCTTCTTGTTATTGTCATACTTGTCATTGTTATAATGAAGCTCACGGGACATAAGGTTATCGTGACAAAATAG
>JALHSV010000228.1 GCA_022865525.1 Thermodesulfovibrionales bacterium | reverse complement strand
TACCGCCCGGCATATAAGGGAGTTAAAGCCATTAAGAGAGGTTAATAGGAATTTGGGGACGGTACTGGATTTTGTGACTTTGTTTGGGTGAGCTGAATTCATATGGCGGGAAAGGTTAACTTATCAAGGTGTTCTTTATCAGGTACTGAACCGCCTGGTCAAGGAGCGCATCACCGGCAGGATCGAGAAGGTGCCGGCCATGAACGCTGGCCTCTTTCCCGAGGACATGGAGCTGAAGGTCTGGGACGAGATCCGCGAAAAACTGAAAGAGGTCGACATCTCCCTCCTGACGCCGCTGGAAGCCTTGAACATCCTGCAATTTTTGAAGAGCAAGAGCGACCAGTTTCAATAGATCTTCCGCTACTTGAATGAAAGGTGGGCTTTTTTTTAAATACTTGACCTTATGGCTGATTGAATATTCCAAGGCTACGATTGAGTCCCGTGCTTCTCCGCACGATCTTAAACTGTTGCGGAAATTATCTGATTAAAAATGACGTAATATTGCCGGTGATGGAGCATTTTGGTTTAGAGTAAATCACACATTTCATGGCCTTTTTTCATCCAGGTTTTAAAAAATTAAACATTTCTGCCAAAAAAATTTACTTTTTCTGAATCTTCCACAAATAATACACAATTAATTCACATCCATCTATTGAAATATCATAATAATTCCTTTAAAGTCCCACTATGGAAAATTTAATTTTCCTGTCAGAGATTCGGCGGCCGCTTTTGTGCTACGGGATTCGGCGCGACGGTGACGCTCATAGGCTGAGGACGGAATCTTCGCAATGTCCGGGTGGTTATAGAACACGAACCTGGTGGATAAATCAGCTCTCATGATAGCGAGAACAGAAAAGTGTTTCTCCTAAAACCGAATATTTCTACGAATAGACTTTGGGTAAAACCAGATGTTTAATCAAAGGGGGAATTGGAGCGATTTTGAAGACTTGTTTGAGAATGTGCAAAGAGCATTCAAAGGAGAAGCCTAATGGCCGATGAGATAGAACACCTACGTGGACTGAGCGCTCGAATCGACAACCTATATAGAAGTGGCGGAGAAGCCGAGGGAAAGAAGCTTTTGAGCAGCGCCTTGGATGAGGCGAAAAAGATCGATCCTGCGTACCATCTTTTTTTCCAAGGAGAATGGGCGGGATATGTGGGAAAAGATTATGAGAAGCAAAAGGGACTTTTTTTTAAAGCAATTGAGCTCAGATCAGATGATTCCCTGCTTCTTCGAAACTTAGGCGTGTCACTTTCCAAGCTTAGTCGCGAGGAAGAGGCGATCATCTGGTTCGACAAAGCGCTCGAAATCAATCCCAAGGACTCTGACGCCATGTACAATAGAGGCGTGTCACTTTCCAAGCTTGGTCGCGAGGAAGAGGCGATCATCTGGTTCGACAAAGCGCTCAAAATCAATCCCAAGGACTCTGACGCCATGCGCAGTAGAGGCGCGGTACTTTCCAAGCTTGGTCGCAAGGAAGAGGCGATCATCTGGTTCGACAAAGCGCTCGAAATCAATTCCAAGGACACTCTCTCGTTAGCATGGAAGGCCTACGTGTTTCAATTCCTGGGTCAGTATGAAGATGCGCTTGGGCCTGCCAAAAAGGCTTGTGAATTGGCTCCGGACAATGCCAATTATTTATCCCGATACAACCTGATCGCCCGCAAGCTCAGCAAGGTGGTTAAGAAAAAGTCATTGCCCTTACCTGACAAACCACGGCTAAGCGCAGCAGCAAAACCTAAAGAGACGCAAGCGCAGCCGGCCGCAGAGACTGTGAACAAGGAACTGCTGACCGAGGTAATCAAGGCCATTCACAAGTCGATGTCCGGAGAAAAGGACAGACTTCTCGAAGAGATGAAAAAAACAGAGGACAGACGCAACACGTTTCTTGATCGGCGCTCGCACATTGATCCAAATCAGACCCTGTTTCTGGTCTTGAGAAAGTGGAACTCCTTTACACCCATAATCCCGGACGCAGGGAGTGAACGCCATGTTGGAGGAGGTTACCTGGTTTTTAACCGGGGCCAGGGCACCGTAATTGATCCAGGCTACAATTTCATCGAAAACTTTCATCAGGCCGGGTTCAACATTCACGACATCCATAATATCGTTGTCACGCATGCTCACAACGACCACACAGCTGATCTGGAGTCGCTCCTCACCTTGACCTACGAATACAATGAAAAAATTGGTGATTCCAAGCTACACAAGCGACTAAACCTGTATCTGAACACCGGCGCGATGATGAAGTATTCCGGGTTTCTGGATCTACGCCGGGCCAAGTACTTGGAGCGTGTGCACACCCTGATGCCCGGACACGAATATGCCCTGGGCGGTGGCCTGACTCTGAAGGCACTTAGCGCGTATCACGATGAGATAGTTACTAAGAGCTATGCGGTCGGCCTGATCATGACCTTTGCCGACGACAAAGAGACCCGCCGCATAGTCATCACCTCTGACACCTGCCTTCTACCTCAAGATCCCGAAACCGACGGCATCAAGGAAGACGGCCAAGAAATCTGGCAGACCTATCCAGACGACGGGCCAATCGATCTTCTCGTCGCGCATCTAGGATCGATAAAAAAGCAGGAATTCGAAAACCTAGTCGATGGAGACGGCAAAGGGAAATCTCCAGGGTTTGGTAAATTGATCTACAAAAACCATCTGGGGATCATCGGTACAGTGCGTGTTATCACCTCGCTCGCACCAAAAATAGCGGTTGTGTCCGAATTCGGCGAGGAGCTCGCTCCTGTGCAGGAAGACTTGTTCAAATTGGTGCGCGAGATAGTCGATCAGTTTTGCAGCGATACAGGTAAACCACAGATCCCTGTATTACCGGGGGATCTGTCGTTCGTGTACCGGGTATGGGAAAGAAAAGCCTACTGCATCTTCACCAAAGGATTCGTTCCGGCCGAACAACTGACCTACAGTGTTGTGGACCCTGATCATCGCAAGTTTTTCTATTTCGACCGGAAAAGAGATGATAGAATATTGCTCACAAAAGCCCAAACCTTTGCGCACCACTTCGAAAACGCTCTTCACAATAGGACTCCAGGCACTATTTATTTCGCTCCTGTGTTCTCTCAAAAAAAGAAAAAAACGCGAAAAAAGCGTTAATTCCGATCCCCATTGCGGATACAAAGGAGCCTGGGGAGCCTGGGAACGGTGCCGGACTTTGTGACTTTGTTCGACTAATCCAAATCTTTACGGCGAGCAAGGATTGCTTAACTGGTGCATTCCATCATATGCTGAATCGCGGCAGAAGTGGGGAGAGCAAGAATTCTAAGTATATCTCTTTTCCTTTCTCTCCGAATTTATTTGTTATAGGCCATCCCCTTTAATTTGTTTCATGGTAAAACAATTAACATTCAATAAGAAATTATGTTTTTTTTGTATTTGATGAATGATATGATTCAAGTTTTTTTCTGTAATGAAAAAATCAACATACGGTAATAATGATGATATGAGAATATCAAATACGTCTGAAGGTTCAGGGTTTCTATTATCCGGGTAGAATTTGTAAAAAACGACATATGAAGTAGCTTTAATAGAAGGAAACAAATCTAAATTTATAGTCTTTTTTTGATTTACAATTATGTTTGCAAAATTTCTGTCTCTCAATCCAACTTGTGACATACCTGTTATTAAGCAGAAAGATTCAATTTCATTTTTTGTATAAGCTTTTTTTTCCGGAGGATAGTTTTTCTTTAAACTAATTATGCCATCAAGAACTTCTTTTTGACTGTCTTTCCAATATTTTGTTCTGCTTATAAAATGGGAGTTTTTTAATACGTATTTCAATCTTTCCTTTGGGCTCATGTTAGTTCCATTTAAGGAAAATGGTGCAAGGACAATCGGATTGATTATTTTTGGATCATGGTAATTTTGTATTTCCTTAACTAAAATACTTTCATGCCCATCTAATACTGCTGAAGGGAAAGTTGAAAAAAAATCTAAATATATTTTGAAAAGATCTGGAATGTACCAAAGTTCCGATAAAGTGAAAATCGAATAGCAAAGGATAGTTTTCGAAATATCAAATTTATTGTCTATATGTTTGATCCAATTTTCCGGAGACTTTAGCAGGTTACTTAATGCATTAGTATCCAATAAACAGAGATTATATTTATTTCCGTTTATTTCAAGCATGGTTTCTTTCACATATCCTATAATTATACGAAATATACTTTATTTAACAACATTACAATTATGGATTGGAATATTTGTCTTATTAAACAACGATATTTAATAAAAAAGGGAAATTGATGACGGTGGTGGACAGTGTGATTTTGTTCAAGTGAGTTGTATTCATGCGACGCACAAGGCTTGCTTTACCAGGTGCATTCCATCATGTGCTGAACCGTGGCAGAAGTGGATAATACATTTTCCCGGATGATGGGAGCAAAAAGACCTTTTTGGCAATCATTTCCGAGAAAGCAAAAGAAATCTTCTGCAATTCCTGAAAAGCAAGAGCAACAATTTCCAATAGATCTTCCGCTGCCTGAATGAAAGGTGGGCTTTTTTTTAAACACTTGACCTTATGGCTGATTGAATATTCCAAGGCTATGATTGAGTCCCGAGCTTCTCCGCACGATCTTAAACTGTTGCGGAAATTATTTGCTTAAAGATGACATTGAATATTGATGGTGGTGGAGCATTTCTATTTTTTGTAAATTGCTTGGTTTTTGGCTATTTTTCAGAAAAATTTCAAAAAGTGCATTCTCCTGGCCATAAATAAATCTTTTTTCCCTGAATTCCCCAAGCAATTCACAAGCGAATATTGCAATTTTAATAAAATCTCCTTAAAATCCCATCATGGGGAAAATTGATTTTCCTATAAGTTATTGTAAATAGACAAACAGCGATGTTAATAAATAGATATAAAAATAACCCAATCCTTACAAAGGATGACGTGCCCTATCCGGTTGCTACAGTGCATAATGCCGCAGTTGTTAAGCACAAGGGGAAATACATAATGATATTTCGCTCACATAAACTGAACGGAAGAAGCATTCTT
>JALHSV010000025.1 GCA_022865525.1 Thermodesulfovibrionales bacterium | reverse complement strand
TGGTGACTCACCTGATTGCATGGATTCAGTATGCCTGATAATTCTGTCCATCATTCTGAGAGCTTCAACCGGATATTTTCCGGTTGCTGTTTCAGCGGAGAGCATTAGTGCATCAGTGCCGTCAAGGACTGCGTTAGCAACATCTGTTGCTTCCGCCCTCGTTGGTCTCAGGTGCTCTGTCATGGATTCAAGCATTTGTGTTGCTGTGATGACTATTTTCCCGTTCTGATTTGCTTTTACAATCAGTGCTTTCTGGATTAAGGGAACTTCCTCCGGCGGGATTTCAACCCCGAGATCACCCCGTGCAATCATAATCCCGTCAACTTCTGACAGGATTCTGTCTATATTACATAACGCCTCGTGCTTTTCTATCTTTGCGATTATGGGGATATATCTTTTCTTTTTTTTGAGCCACTCTTTGACCGTTATGATGTCCCGTGCTTCACGGACAAAGGAAATTGCAATGTAGTCAACGCCTATCTGGACACCAAAACGCAGGTCCCTCTCATCCTTTTCCGTAAATGATTTGACTGATAGCTTCATCCCCGGAAGATTGACACCTTTCCTGTCTTTTAACACTCCGCCTTCAATAACCTTTGTTTTCAGAGCATTTTTCTCCCTGGCAAGAACAGATAACTGGATAAGCCCGTCGTCAAGGAGAATTCTGTCACCTTTCCCGGCATCCTTCAGCAGTCCTGGATACGAAATAAATATTTGATCTTGATTGCCGGTACCCTCTCCGGGTATCAGGGAAAGTATTCCCCCTTTTTTTAATGTGACCTCTCCGCCCTGAATACGTCCGACCCTGATCTTCACCCCTTGAAGATCCTGGAGGATAGCCACGGGACTGTCAAACTTTTTTGAAACATGCCGTATGAGTTCCAGGGTAGTTTTATGGGTTGCATGATCGCCATGAGAGAAATTCAGCCGTGCCACATTCATCCCGTTTTTCAGTAAAGCAGTGATCGTTTCCTCATTTGCTGAAGAAGGCCCGATTGTGCATACTATCTTCGCCTTCCTCTGTTTGCTGTCAAATAAACTCATACTGTAGCCCGTCTTCCTTTCTGAATATAATGTGTTTATCCCATCCCCCACCTTTTCCCGGATAATCAGAGCGGTAATGTGCACCAACGCTGTTCTGCCTCGATATGGCTGATTCCGTTATCAACCGCGAAACTTCGATCATATTTTGCAGTTCAAGTTCACGCCTTGTCGTAAAGGATGAATTCAGGATGAATGACCATTCTCTTAGTTTTGTCCTTGCTTCGCCCAATGACTCCGCGCATCGTATGATTCCTACCCTCTCCCACATCAGTTTCCTCAGTAAATGGCGAATCTCTTCTCTATCGAAACGTGGAGGGTGAGATGTGGAAGTGGTGCCTCCATGCTCTCCTTGATTGAGGGTGAGGGTTACTTTCGCTGTTCTTCTGTCTTTTTTCGTTATCCCGCAGTTCGCTGCGGCCCTCCCCGCCCTGGCACCAAACACGAGCCCTTCAAGGAGGCTGTTGGATGCAAGTCTGTTCGCCCCATGAACTCCTGTGCATGCAACCTCTCCGGCTGCATATAATCCCCTGATGCTTGTTGCTCCATCAGTATCCGTCTTTACCCCGCCCATACTATAGTGGGCAGCAGGAGAGACCGGGATGAGTTCTTTCGTAATATCAACATCGTACTGCAGACAGGTTGCATAGATTCTCGGGAACCTGTTCTTGATAAAATTCCCATCGCGCTGGGTGAGGTCCAGGTAAACATGATTGCTGTTTGTCCTGACCATTTGAGACACGATTGCCCTGCAGACCACATCCCGGGGCGCAAGTTCTGCATCAGGGTGATAACGTTTCATAAAGGGTTCCTTGTGAATGTTACGCAGGATCGCACCCTCTCCCCTCATCGCCTCGCTTAAGAGGAACTGGGGAGCTGACGGAGCGAAGAGAACCGTTGGATGAAACTGAATGAATTCCATATCCTCAAGGACAGCACCTGCCCTGAAAGCAATGGCCATTCCATCTCCTGTTGATACTGCCGGGTTTGTTGTTCTTGAAAATATCTGGCCGGCTCCCCCGGTGGCAAGCACGGTGGCTTTTGCAAATAACGCCGTGGGTTCCCCATGAACGCGGATCGATGCGCCGCAACATTCTCCTTCCCGCACAATCAGATCTTCAGTAAAGGCAAAGGGGTATTTCCTGATTGAGGCGAAGGATTTCACCTTACTGAGGAGTACCCGCTCAAGCTCTTTTCCGGTTGAATCACCGTGGGCATGCAGTATTCTCTTCCTTGAATGAGCCGCTTCCATGGTGAAGTCCAGTTTCGTCCCCTCCTTATCGAATGCAGCACCCCACGATATGAGTTCACGTATCCTTTCCGGCCCCTCTTCAACTAAAATCTTTACCGCACTTTCCCTGCAGAGACCGTCTCCCGCCCGCAGGGTATCCTCAAAATGGATGCCCACTTCATCCTCATCGCTCAGGGCAACAGCAATACCTCCTTGCGCATATTCAGTACTGCTTTCAGCAGGCCGGTCTTTCGTAACAACGAGGACGCTTCC
>JALHSV010000227.1 GCA_022865525.1 Thermodesulfovibrionales bacterium | reverse complement strand
TTTGCTTTATGGCACTTTTGATGATCGCCTCGGCTTCCCTGTCGACGCGGGTGACAAAGTCATTTTTCCCTTTGGTCTGGATGTCGGATGCGGGAAGGATTTGGAAATTGCGGCAGATCAGGTCCCCAGCCTCGCGGGCAGTCCGCAAAGCGACTTTTAACAATTGATTCAATATGTCTCCTTTTTTAACGCAGTGCCAAGGTAACAGATTGCGGCAGTGATTTCAACTGTACCTTTTCTGACCGTGAAAAACCTTATAAATGGAGGATATCACTTGCATCCTGAAACATCTGACCATGTGGCTGATTTCACAGTTAAAATCTGCTGCCATCATTGACTGGGTTCTCAGCTTATTAGTTATATTTAAAAAAGTGTGCCTGCTTTTGATATAATTTCTTGTTTTCAATGGTTTCCCATAGAAAAATCCTTGCCGATCATTGACATTTCATGTAATCATCCTCAAAATGCAAGCATGGGGGAAATATATTTTCCTATATGCGATTTTGTATCGTATCAACCTAATTTTCTGTTCCACAAGTAAAAAGTTTTTTATTAAGCTAATCTGAAGAGGTGGCCATGAAACTCATAGATATCCTTGAAAAATACAGTGACACCGCAATCGACCAGTTAGCGGTTGATAAAGTTGAAGAAACCACGACTCTAAGGCTTCCACGTAAAGTCGTTCAACAAGAAGTCATTTCAGCACTGTCTTCCCTGAGTTATATTGCCAAAGTTCTTTTTTCCTCTCGCCCTCCAACCTATGCGATTATCAAGATACTCCTTGATACTGAAGAGCACTGTCTTGCTATCGATGGGTTCAGAGAAAAAGTTAAAGCAAAGGCTGAAGAACTTACAAATCTGGTGAAAAATGAGGGGGTATTAGGTTCAAACAAAAAATTTGAGCTTTATAAAAGGATCCTCGTAACTGCTTGGGAAAACAATGCGGGTGTTGATGAAAGTGAAGACAATCTTCTAAAAGCATTGAGGCAGGAATTAGGTATTTGGCACCTTGAGCACTTACTCCTTGAATACCATCCGGAAGTTGGGAATATTTGGAACACAGAAAACAGCTATGTTGTTGCCAGAAATCGCCTGCTTGCCACAGGGATCATGCTCACAAACGAGAGCCATTTCCTTCTTGCTCGAGAAGTGGTAAAACAGATTCTCAGTGCATGGGAGATTGACCTTGCAATACAGGATTATAGACGGCTTCTTGAGTCTCTAGCCAATGAACAACTTTACAACATATGCCAAAAGCTCGGTTTTTTTGTTGCGGGTAGTAAGGCAGAGAAGGTGAGTCGTATTGAGAAAGCTATGGTGCCTCCTCATGAGGTGCTTGACATCCTCACTGTTGAAGACTTAGCACGATTATGTTCGGACAAGGGGATTCGAATTGTAGGCAGCAAAGCTGACCGAATCGCGAATATCCTCAGTTTTTTTAATTCAAAAAAGGACCTTGAGACAGAGGTCGAAGTAGAAAGACCAGTTCCTCCGCCAGTGGCAGAGACCAGAGAGATGAGCACTGAGAACTATCTCTATCTTCTTGAGAACATGACACAGAACCAACTCTACGATATTTTGGGTGCATGTTTGCTCAAGGTCAGCGGTTCAAAAGAAGAAAAAATACAGAGATTATTCGGATCTACATGGTCTGAACGCAGTGTCCTTTTACAAATGCGTAATCAAGACCTTTCGGCATTGTGCAGGAGAATAGGAATTATGGTTTCCGGTCATAAAGCTGAGTTAATCGATAGGCTTATTGAAGCTACAAGAATGGAAGCACAAGGCGCGGTATGCCGAGCGGAAATTCAAGAGGAAAAATCTAAGCGGATTAACTACGACAATGATATGATGGCACCAAAGATTGAATGCCTCGAACACACGCTTCCTATTCAACGACCCACTGGACTGGATGAGATGGAAAAAGAGTATCCATTTATAGACAAAGATGAAGTCATTATCCTAGCTCTTTTAAAAGAAGCTAAAAGCCTTACTGAAAGGGATGTTGAGCGGGCTAGCCAGAGACATAACCTTGGGTGGTTCTTGACCAAAGCCCATATGGCTGAGTTGTTGGCAAAATTGATTAATGCAGGGAAAAATCCACTTGGCGTGAAAAGCGTTCAGTCACAGAATATTTACGAGTGGATAGGTATTCAGCCAAGTATAACAGACGGTTTATCGATTAAGGGTGCCAGAGATATTATTGATGCACTCCGGCAGGGTGTCGTACCGGAGAGATATTTGGACCGTCTCATGGTTGGCCAAGAGGCTGCGCGAACCCACCTAATTAAACTCGTCGAAGCGGCTACGCAAGGAGGTTGCAGTTTTAAGTTTATCCGTGGCCCATATGGTGCGGGTAAAAGCTTTCTTTGTGCCTGGCTTAGGGATCATGCATTAAGGAATGAGATGGTCGTGTCTTCTGTTGTTGTAGGCCCTGACCAGCCGCTTTCAGATTTACCAGTTTTCTACACTGGGATGATTCAAGGTTTACGCACGCCTGAAAAGAGGGATGGAAGCGCCTTGGTCGATATTCTGGAGTCATGGCTCCTTACAGTGCATAGGAAGACTGCGAAGATTGAAGGAATTGATTCTACTGATGGAAGTCGAGCAACAGAACTAGATCGCTTTGTTGAGCATCGAGTGGAAGAAGAGTTGTCTAATCTTGCCGGGATTGACCATGGAGTTGCACCAGCTTTGCGAGCCTTCTATCGGGCGAGACGGGAGGGTAACCAAGCGACCGCACAGACAGCCGTGGCATGGTTGGGAGGTAGCCAAGCGCAATCAGCTTCGGTGTTGAAATCGATTGGCGTTAAAGGAGAGCTTGTACCTAGTCAGGTGTTTCCACGTATTAGAGTACTTTTAAAGTTGATTGGAGGGGCACGGTATAGGGGGATGGTATTATTCGTGGATGAGGTTGAGCTTATTCGACGTTATGCGCACCAACGGTCTAGAGAACAAGCACTTGAAACCCTCCGTCTCCTTGTCGATGAGGCTGGCAAGAATGGCTTCCCCGGGTCATTGATGCTTTTCACGGGCACGGATGCCTTCTTTGACGATGAACGCGCTGGGCTAAAGAGTTATGAGGCTTTGGCAAATCGTTTGTTGTCGCCAATCGATTCGGCTACGCGTTCGGTCAGACAGCCTATCATCAGTTTGGAAGGATTGAACCAGCAACGATTGCAGGAAATGGCCCACCGCATCAGGGAAATCCACGGTATTGCCTATCAATGGGAGATAAACAAACGTCTCCCCGATGAGGCTCTGCTGAAACAGGTCGAGCAATGGACTGCATTAGGGGATGGTCAGGTGTCGCGTCAGCCAAGACCTGTACTAAGAGAGTTCGTGCAAACGCTTGACATTCTTGAAGAGAATCCATCAATGGAGATCGGAGATATCAGGCCCGCAGTAGGAAGGGAAGAAACCGCTAAGATTATCACTGCTCTACTTAAAAACTGACCAGGGGAATTTTGACTCAAGAAAACACGCTTTCCCTATTTCATCCCAAGCTTATTTCCTGGATGAAGGATAAGCGTTGGACTGGGCTAACCGCCATCCAACAAGCCGCGTTTAATACTATTTATTGTGGAGAAGACTGCATTCTTGAAGCTCCGACCGCTGGGGGAAAAACCGAAGCTGTGTTTTTTCCAGTTCTCAGTCGGGAAGCTAACAAAAAGACCGATTCAGTTCAGGTGCTTTATTTAGCCCCGTTACGAGCTTTATTAAACAATGTCGAGCTGCGTGTTGCGGAATATGCGGAGATTTGCGGTTTTCGTTCTTTCAAATGGCATGGTGACGTAGATAATCGGGGAAAATGGAAGGAATTTAATAATCCTTCACATGTATTAATGACGACGCCAGAATCCATGGAGGCCATTTTTCAAAGCAAACCGGGATGGATTAAATATTTCAAAAATCTCTCAACCGTTATTATCGACGAAGCCCACAATTTTGCCGCAGGTGACCGGGGGAGCCACCTTGCGAGTATTCTTGAACGACTGGATGATGCCATTAAGAAGAAACCACAGCGCGTCGCGCTTACTGCGACGATAGGGAACCCCGATAGGCTGCTCCTCTGGCTGGCAGGGACAAAAAGAACACCTGGGAAGCGTATTTATGCAAGTGCTACAAACGAAAAGAAGAAAAATTACAAACTTGAGTTATTTGATGATTCGAGTGATGACGCAACCGGTCCTGCTGAAAATATGGCAAAGTACCAACTGTTTACTACTCTCCACGAAGGCTTGATTAATCACCGCTCTCTCGTTTTTGTCAGATCGCGGAATCAAGCTGAAGCGTTTGCCAAAGCTTTTGCTGAAGAGGCAAAGACCAGAAGCAGGCCCCTGAAAGTAAGGACCCATCATAGCGCTGTATCTAAGTTTTTCCGCGAGCAAGCTGAAGAGTGTTTGAAAATTAAAGGTGAGAGCGGGATAGACGCTGTGTTGAGTACCACAACCTTAGAACTGGGGATTGATATTGGCGAGATCGATAGGGTGTACCAGATAGACGGGAATCCGTCGCCATCGGCTTTATTGCAAAGAGTCGGTCGAACAGGACGCAGGTCGGAATCTCCGCAACAGTTTTTTCACGGGTTACTGAATGACCCAGACGATTTGATTGTGATGGCCGGTGTTGTAAGTCTTGGTTTAAAAGGGAAATCAGAGGCTTTAATTATGCCCTCCCGTTCTTTCCACATTATTGTTCACCAACTAATTTGTATGGCACACCAAGCGCATGGCGTCCAACCCAGTAAAGCTTGGGAAGTATTGAGTGGGTGCGATAGTTTTAAAGACATCACCTATGATGAATATAACACGCTTGTCTCTCACCTATTAGAAATGCGTATTTTGCGCGATGTCGATGGTGACTTGGTGGTTGGTGAGGAAGGTGAAAAGAAATTCCTAGGAGCTGGGGGAAGAAGACTGTTCGCAGTATTTGAAACTGGTCCAATGTTCGAGGTGTTTGAGGGAAAGAATCATGTGGGATCACTCGATTCAGGATTCGTTGAGTCTTTGTGTAAGGAAATGCCCTTCTACTTTGTCTTGGCGGGCATCCTTTGGAAAGCAGAGAAAGTGAATCTGGAAGCTCATTTAGTTAATGCGAGCCGCAGTCAAGCTGGTGACGCGCCGGTATGGAATACCTTTGGTGGACATGATGTATCATGGGAAGTTGCTCAGGAAATTGGAAAACTGCTAAAAAAGGGTGAGACACCGGAATTTCTAAAGGGCAAAGCTCGTGATGTTTTTCAAGCGCGGTGCAATCAATGGGAGAGTGTTCCCTGGGTACCTGGGCAGGTGCTTTTTGTTGCAGGATTAAAAACGGACGGCCAGTTGATTACTTTTGCGGGTGACCGGATTAATCGAACCTTTGCAAAATTGCTTTTGGCGGACAAAATCATTCCCAAAGGAAGGGTATCAGCTAGTTATGACAGCATCGATTTCAAGCCGTTTAAGACCGATATGTCAGTTGTGGAATTGTTACAACAATATTGGGATTCGTTTAAGGAGATGAGTGAGGGGGCGATGGTCAAAAAACTTGAGGTGGTTGCATCCGGAAAACCATTCTCGAGGCTAACAGCATGCCTGCCGCCACAATTTTTAGCAGCGACCTATATTGATAGGGCAATGGATTGTAAAGGGTTGAAAACCTGCTTGAACCAGTGGGGGAAGATCAGAATTTTGATTAAAGCATAACCGGATTTAGTTGGAAAACTGACAGGTTATTATGATACAAGCCTTTGGGGCCTGTTTGTCTCGTATTGCAAACCTTTCGGGTTGTAATATAATGGCCCCATGTCCAGAAAAATTGCCGTTGTGGTGCAGCGCTACGGGTTGGAGATCAATGGCGGCGCCGAATACCACGCCCGTTTGATCGCGGAAAAATTAAGCAAATATTTTGCGGTCGAGGTGTTCACCACT
>JALHSV010000226.1 GCA_022865525.1 Thermodesulfovibrionales bacterium | reverse complement strand
TTAAACCTTTTGGGATTAAATGTTGAATGGATAGCAGGCCCTGTTGCGAACTGCTGGATGACCGGCAATCACCTCGGACTTCAGCCACATACTATCAAGGACTCATTTGATATGTTCTATGATGATTTGGAGACAATAACCGGGATTAGGGTTAATCCAAGCTTTAACAGGAAGGGAGCTGAAATTCTCCTTGTTGTTCCCTCCGGAGATATGTTTGCAGATCCCGGTACATACACTACTATGGGTGAGCTTTTACTCTTCCACGAGCTGGGACTTGATTATACGTGGAGTACTTTTGCTTCTGAAGGCGGAGATTTTGGTTTCTTTACCTCGAATGAGATGGCAAAGAGGCTGCATTCCAAAATATATGACGAAGCAAAGAGATTAAAAGTTAAATGGATAATCGGCGGAGAATGTGGCCATATGTGGCGGGTGTGGCATCAGTACCATAATACATGGTTTGGCCCCATGGACTTTCTCGAAGAACCTGTCTCTCCGATAACCGGTACGAAGTTCGAGAATGCAAAGTCCAACAAGACAGTGCATATCTGTGAATTTACCGCTGATTTGATTAAACATGGGAAACTCAATCTTGATAAGAGCAGGAATGATGATCTCAAAGTAACCTATCATGATTCTTGCAATACAGCAAGAGGAATGGGCTTCCTTGAAGAACCGAGATATATCATCAACAGTGTCTGTAATAACTTTTATGAAATGCCTCCTCAGACGATCAGGGAACAGACGTTCTGCTGCGGAAGCGGTTCAGGTCTGAACGCATCAGAAAATATGGAGACAAGACTTCGGGGAGGTCTGCCACGAGCGAATGCTGTCAAGCACGTTGCTCAGAAATATGGCGTAAATACGCTCGCATGTATCTGTGCTATTGACAGGGCAGCTCTCACTTCCTCAGTTGATTATTGGGTTCCGGGCACGCGTGTTACCGGCGTTCATGAGATGGTCGGTAATGCCCTGGTCATGAAGGGGGAGAAAAAGCGAACAACGACTCTGCGCGGTGACCCGCTCCCGGGAACGGAGGGTGAATAACATGTATAACGGAGGCAAGATAATTATAGGCATTCTGATCTTTGTAGGTTTAGTGATATCCCCCTTCTTGTTGACCGGAGAGAAGGCAACCGCTAAACCTGATCCGAAAGTTGACACACCTGAAATCCTCAAAATGCCCGAGAATGAACGAAAATGTGTTGAATCAAAAGACTACATGAAGCGGGAGCATATGAAAATGCTGAACGAATGGAGGGATTTGGTTGTACGTGACGGGTTAACCGTTTATACGAGCAAATCAGGCAAAGAGTACACCATGAGTCTTCAGAATACCTGTGTGAAATGTCATTCAAATAAGACAAAATTTTGTGATGAATGCCACAATTATGCCGGAGTAAAACCTTACTGCTGGGATTGTCATATTGTCCCGAAGGAGAAGGAGACATAAGTATGAACAGAAGAGAATTTTTAAGAATTGCCGGAATGTCCTCTCTCTTGGGCGTTGGAGGTTTTTCGTTAGCGAACACGGTAAGAAACGATCTTGAGGCCTCTCAGATCAAATCAAACCCTGCTGCTCTGACTGCCAAGAGATGGGCGATGGTCGTTGACATGAGCAAATTTAAAGCACCGGAAGATTATCAGAAATGTATTGATGCATGTCATCGTGTGCATAACGTTCCCGCCGGTTCTGATAATCCTAAACA
>JALHSV010000024.1 GCA_022865525.1 Thermodesulfovibrionales bacterium | reverse complement strand
CCACTGGCACCGGGGTCTGAGCTGTATGTCGCGTCAAGATATACTGTTTTGCCCTGTTGAACGTTCAGCGTACCATCAATTACTGCAACAGGTTTTTGGTTATCTGCTGACAACTCCTTGGGAATGACGAAGAGCACTGCGAGTGCAATCATAACAAGACACATAGACGATATCATCAGAAACTTTTGCATCGAATCCTGTTTCATCATATTCAACTCCTTTTTAGAATGTCTTTGGGTTTAACTTTTTGTGTCTTTCGCATTTAAGTTAAAAACATCCTGGATCCCCCGATCCCTCCAAAATGACGGCGGGCAAGCAAGTCGGGGGATGACATTCTTAAGTGTTTGTTTTTTCGTCATTGCCCCGAAAACTGCTTCCAAACTCCGTCATTCCCGCAGTCTGTAGGCGGGAATCCACGTTCAAACCAAATGGATGCCCGACTACAACCTCGGGCATGACGAAAAAACGATTATTTTCATGTCCTCTTTTGTGAGCCAATAGCTCATGTCGATTCCCGCGAAGCATGTCCCCGAAGTTCTCAGTCGGGGAGCGGGAATCCAGAAAGCACTGGATTGTCCGGTCAAGCCGGACAATGACAATATCTGTATGGCATGATGCCTTACTTATGCACTCCTTATTTACTGAATTTACTGCCTGATATATTGTCTTCCTGTCGAGTCGATACAGCTTTGTAAAGAATCCTTATTGATATAGCATGCTGTACAGCTTCCGTTGCAGTCAGCAAATACATGGTTGCAAACATTTGGGCCATTAGTGATAATGAATACTTCAACAGCGCCTAAGTTCTGGTTGTTATCAGGATCCCCCGAATAACAGGATACGGTTGTGCTTTCTGCACCATAGGCAGAAACAATAAATCCCGAGAGCAGGCAAAAAAGCACAAGGATCAAAACCAAAGTTTTCTTTTTCATTTCTTCCTCCTCACTTCATTATTATGAGACTGTTATTAACTGCTAAATTCTTCTGAATCGATAATCATTTATTCTACACCCCTGATGGGAGGAGGGTTAGCAAGGAAGCTCACATATCTTCCCCATTATTCTCATCAGGGGTGAGGTATCAGACACTGTTACCAGCTGTAAGCCGCACCTAAGCCATATATCCACTGACTTTTAGAACCACGGTCGTCAACGATTGGGCTGTCTGCAGCATCATCTAAAAGAGGCCGGTATTGCACTCCTGCGGCGAGATGCCATGACATGCTCAGATGTAAGACTGCGCCGGCATTGACTCTGGCCATCAATAATCCGGAATCGGCCTCGTAGACAGGGAGGCCGGTACGGTCAGCATTCTCCTGGTCGACCCCGAAATAGGTCTCCATATAATTCCCATCAGCATACGTAATGCCGCCGCCAAACGTTACATCAACCGCCTTATGAACAGGAAACCAGTAGCTTGCTGAGAGTGAAACATTATACCCTTTATACACGTTCCCCACGTCAGAAAGAAATTCAACCTGTGAGAGAAAACGCTTGCGTGGATTATCCTTGTCAACGAGTTCGATGCCTACAAAAGCACCGGCTTCGAAGGTGTCGTCTATGTCTTCCATGTGTTTTACGACTTTGTCTTCGACGTCACTTCTGCCGAAGCGATAGTTGAACGCCGGTCCGAACCGAAAGACGGGATGATTAATGAGATTCAACTGGAGATCAGTCGCCAGAAGGCGGAGATAATACTCAAACTGAGAATCAAGATTAATCTTGAAGAAAGGTGCTCCGCCAACTATATAGTCGTTTGATCCCGGGTAATCAGGGAGCATGGCGATTCCAACCCCAACAATGTTCGGAACGTTTTCAATGTTGAACGGGGTGTCCTGTGCCTGAGCCGCTGAAGACAGCAATAATGCAAATACGACTGCCAATACAGCAATAAAACTTCTGCTAAGGTAACGCATTACCGTTTCTCCTTTCTGTTGTTTAATGATTTTTTCAGCAAACAAATATATGCTGCTTACCAGTTTCTGTCTCTCACCTCTCTTGAGATAAAATCATACGCCTGCCCTTTATTTCTTGCTTACATCTTTGATCGCCTGCTTGCAGCGTTTGCTGACCTTTTCCATATTCTTGTCAATACAATTGATAAGCCGTCCTTCACCGGGCTTGACATCCGAACAGTATGCCTTCAGGTCGGCCTTGCATTCACTTGCGAGATACGTTAAGGCAGTAATCGCCCGCTCAAGCTGGGCAGCAGCATCATACAGTGCATACTCACAACGGTTCGAGAGCTTGTCCTGGTAGGCATAGAGACATGCAAGGATCCTACCCTCGCCCGGCTTAACACCCTTACAATAGGTTTCAATATCTTTCTGGCAACCATCGAGCACTGTTTCAACCGGCCCCTTCTCTTCGGCAAAAGCCATACTCCCGATAAGCATCATTACACATAAACTTAAAACCACAGCCAACATCTTTTTCATCTTTCCTTCCTCCTTT
>JALHSV010000225.1 GCA_022865525.1 Thermodesulfovibrionales bacterium | reverse complement strand
ATCACTCCCCTGCTCATGCAGGCATACAAGCTGCTGGATTGTCTCAACACCTTCGGCAATAACTTTGAGATTAAGACTCCGGGCCAAAGCAATGATTGCGTTTATGATAGCTTTATCATCAGGATCTGAAGTGACATCCCGCACAAAGGAGCGGTCGATCTTGAGCGTATCGATCGGAAAACGTTTCAGATAACTTAAGGATGAATACCCTGTGCCGAAATCATCAATGGAGATCCGTACCCCCATGGATTTCAATTCTTTCAATGTTTGAATTGCTGTTTCTGTTGATTCCATGAGGATGCTTTCTGTCAATTCCAATTCCAGATAGTGTGGATCCAACCCTGTGTCCTGCAGCACATTATTTACTGTACTGATGAACGATGGCTGCTTGAATTGCACACCCGATATATTCACTGATACATACATAAGGGGGAAACCAGCATCTTGCCATGCCTTGTTTTGTGAGCAGGCGGTATGCAGTACCCATTCACCGATAGGGACAATTAACCCTGTCTCTTCGGCCAATGAAATAAACGCACCCGGCAGTACGACATTGTTCTTTGCATCGATCCAGCGTATCAACGCCTCAACACCAACAACGCTGCCACTGCGGATATCCAGTTGAGGCTGGTAGTATAAATGAAATTCCTTGTTATCAAGAGCCTTGCGTAATTTGTTCTCCATTTCAAAGCGGTTGCAGGCCGCGATATTCATATGCTGTGCGTAAAACTGAAAATTGTTTTTTCCCTGGTCTTTGGCATAATACATCGCGGTGTCGGCATTTTTCAGAAGGTTTTCGGCATCAATACCATCATGGGGATATATGGATATGCCGATACTTGTTGTGATGAATACCTCGTGGTTGGCTATCATGAACGGTTGTCCGATAATATCAAGAATTCGTTGCGCCACTTGCGCTGCATTTTGAATAGTATTGATTTCAGAGAGTAATACCGTAAACTCATCTCCGCCGAGACGCGCTACGGTAGACTCTATTTCATCGTTTGCAGAGCGCGCTATCGTATCGCTTTTCCGGACATAGTCCTGCAGACGTTCTGCAATGCTTCTCAGGAGCGCATCACCGGAATCGTGTCCAAGGGTGTCGTTGATCCGTTTAAAGTTGTCTACATCCAGAAAGAGTGTTGCTACGAACCGGTTGTAGTGTTTTGCCGCCTTGATTGCCTGGTCGAGGCGATCTTTGAGCAGATGACGGTTCGGCAGCCCGGTTAAATCGTCATGGAAAGCCATATGGACAATTTTTTCCTGTGCTAATTTCCGGTCTGTAATATCATAGATTGCTCCTTCAACTCTGATCGGTATCCCAGATTCGTCACAAATGTTCCTGATGACTTCATGAACCCAGCGTATCTTTCCATCCTTCCGGACAATTCGATATTCCCGTGCGACTGCATAGTTCGGGATTGATTTCAGTTCATCGGTTCCTGGGATATGATCAATGTCAACGGGATGAAGAACCTGATCCCATCGTATCTGCCCGTTCATGAATTCGTCAGAAGTGTGGCCCGTAATTTGTTCCACTGCACCGTGGAAGAAAATCGGCTTAAATTCCAGTGTGCCACGGAATGCAATGCCCTGGAAATTCTTTAAAAAGCTTCGGTACCGCTCCTCGCTCTTGCGCAAATCTGTCTCTGCCCTTTTGCGCTCCACAATTTCGCGATCTATATTTTCAATCATATCGTTCGTAACCTTCTTCAAGGATTCCGATAATTCTCCGTGAGAACTGCCGGTAACTCTCGCACTGAGGTCACCTTTTGCAACTCTGTGCAGCACGTCGAAGTGTTCGGCGAGATCGATTGCAAACTCGTGAGAGAGATCGACGATTTCACCGATTTCCTGAGCAGTTAAATTAACCATATATTTCAGTTTGCTGATAAGCTCAATTTCAGAGGTTTCAGAAATCCTTATCGTGGGATCGCCGGAAGCGATTTTTTTCAAGGCATCAAAGACCTCTGATAACCCAATGGAGAGCTCCATGCCGATTTTTTCTGCCTCTTCATCTCTTTCATCAACGAGTTGTCTGAATTGGTTAAATTGATGCTTTGTTACTTCAAGGGTCTTTTTCAGAGATGCGGTATCCATGTTTTTTTGGAATACTATGCAGTTCAGGCACATTTCCATTTTTTCGATAAACTTCCCCTGGATCTGATCGTGGCAATGGGTTCCTGCATAGAGCCAGCATCTGAGGGACATGGATTTGTATGCCGGGCATTTGGTATTGGTACAGCCGAATTCCTCCCAGCACAGCATTTTTCTTGTCTTTCCGGTGTTTTGATCCAGTTTTGTTTGTGTTGTCATATTATCCAAATCATTATTGTTAGCACATTTTATGCCATGAAAATATAGTATGTATTGAAAATGAACAACCCCGTAGCTCCAAAAGCTTTTGGGACGAGGTATCAAAGATGTCATTCCGGCTTGTCCGGAATCTTTCTTTATTTTACAATGTGTTATATATAAATCACTGCTCCAGAAGGATTCCCGACAAGCGGGAATGACAGAATGAGCAAAATGTTATACCCGATGCAGAGCATGGGGGGTATTCTTTAGATTAAAAAAATAGATTGCAGTTGGACGTGGCAATGGTATGACAAACACTGTCACTATCGTAGAAAAATAGAAAGGCGGCAAAATTATTTTTTTGCCGCCTCGATATGGTTAACCAGGAAGAGAGATTTATCTTAAAGCGTCTTTAAGAGTTTTCCCGGCACTGAATCTGGGGACTTTTCTTGCAGGAATTTTTATGGCTGCACCAGTCTGGGGATTTCTGCCTGTTCTGGCTTTCCTCTTCCCCACCGAAAAAGTTCCAAACCCGATAAGAGCAAGTTTGTCACCTTTTTTTAACGTCCTTGTGACAGCATCAATAAGGGAATCCAATGCCTTACCTGCTGCAACTTTTGCTATGTCTGCATCTTTGGCCATTTTGTCAACGAGATCTGCTTTTGTCATTTACTCCTCCTTGGTAATAAAATTAGTAGCATTATATCAGAAAATTTCATTTACTGCGTCTATTTTTTATAAAAAATTTCATGACAGATTATCTCTGGCGGTCTTCTCCCTTGATCAAGAGCCAGTAAACAAATCCGATAACCAGAATTGCAGCAATCAGGTAGATCATCATTTCAGACTGTTCATGCTTGAGTGTTGCTATCATCGTCTTCCGTATGACCTGTTACTCTCCGGTCTTCCACCCGTGCTTCCCGATGAGCGGTACAAAGACGCACAACGTGTGAAATTCTTCGGTTATTGTACCTTTAATCTTTATCATTTTCATCAATTGCTGTGAGGAACGGTCACCAACCGGTGCAAGCAGTATCCCGTTTTCTGAAAGTTGTCCTGTCAGCGGATCAGGGATCTTCGGAGCACCAGCAGTTATGATAATCCTGTCAAAAGGTGATTCCTCAGGCCATCCTAACGTACCATCGTCAACCTTGATATGGATATTTTTGTAACCGATGGCATACAATCTCTCTTCAGCACGACCGGCAAGCGATGCAATCCGTTCAACAGAGAAAACTTCCTTTGCGAGCTCTGCAAGGATTGCCGCCTGATAACCGGAACCTGTTCCTATTTCCAGTACTTTTTCGTTGCCTTTCAGTTCAAGCAATTCTGTCATGATTGCAACCATGTAGGGCTGAGAAATCGTCTGATTTTCGTCGATGGAAAGGGCCATGTCATCGTAGGCCTTGAATTGCATGGGTTCATCAACAAAGAGATGACGGGGCACCTTTAGCATTGCGTCGAGGACACGCTTGTCATGGATGCCTCGTGGAATGAGCTGGGTCTGTACCATGAACTCCCTTAATGCTTCAAAATCCATTCTATTCCAGTCTCCGTCCTATTTCCCGTGCTGCTATGGTACCTGATACCGAAGCCTGTATGAGACCCCTGCTGACTCCTGCACCATCACCGACGGCAAAGAGATTAACGATCTCGGTCTCGAGGGATTCAGAGAGTTTTGGCAGCATTGAGTAAAATTTTACTTCAGCACCATAGAGCAGGGTGTGATCGGAATTGACACCCGGAGCGATTTTGTCAATCGCCTCGATCATCTCGAGGATATCCGACAGATAGCGGTATGGTAAAACGAAACTGAGATCACCCGGTGTGGCATCTTTCAGGGTAGGGTGCACGTCACCCTGTGCAATTCTCTCGGGGGTTGAGCGCCTGCCGCGATGCAAGTCACCAAGACGCTGGACAATGACCCCCTTGCCGAGAAGGTTCGCAAGGCCGGCAATATAAGTCCCGTACAGAATGGGCTCATCAAAGGGTTCTGTAAAGAAGGTGCTGACCAGGAGCGCAAAGTTTGTGTTCGAAGTTCTGCTGTTTGCATAGCTGTGGCCGTTTACTGTCCATATGCCCTTGAGGTATTCTTTTACGACCTCACCATAGGGATTGACACAGAAGGTTCTTACCCTGTCATTGAATGTTCTTGAATGGAAAATGAGTTTCGGCTCATACGTTATTTTCGTAAGAGGTTCAAACACGGAGGCCGGGATCTCAACCCTTACCCCGATATCAACAGGATTTTTCAGGAGTGTGAGGTGCAGTCGCCTTGCTTCCCGTTCAAGCCATCTGGACCCCTCACGTCCAGGAGCAAGGATCACATGATCTGCAGAGAATTTCTCACCATTTTTCAGCCGTATGCCGTTCACCTTTTTCTTCGATGTGAGAACCCGCTCAGCCTCAGCATTGAAGAGGATGTCTGCATTTCCGTCCAGTGATTTCTTGATTTTTCTGAGTACGGTTATGCACCTGTCGGTGCCGATATGCCTGATTTTTGAAGGAATAAACATAAGATCATGTTCTGCCGCAAGCCTTGATATGGTCGCTATCTCGTTTTCATTTGCCCCATACAGCTTATCAGGGGCGCCGTAGTTCATATAGGTCATATCGGCAGCGCTTATCATCGACTCAAGGGAATCAATGCCGATATATTTGACAAGAGAGCCGCCTATGTGCGGGGAAAGGGTCAGCTTGCCGTCACTGTAAGCGCCTGCGCCTCCCCAGCCGCTGAGCAGGGCACATTCCGGACATGCTGCACAGGAAATCTTCCGTGTCTTCATCGGGCAGATTCTCTTGTCGATATCCTTGCCCTTTTCGATGATAAGGATTTTGATGTTTTGCACATTTTTCAGCAGCTCAAGGGCTGCAAAGATGCCCGAAGGCCCTGAGCCGACAATTATGACGTCATAGTGCTTCACGGATACTCCGGATTTATAGGTTGAATGATTAATTTGTCTTTTAAGAATTTCATCGCATCGTAATTGGTGAGGTCGAGATGAATAGGAGTGATCGAGATATACTGATCCTGAACAGCCTGGATATCGGTATCTTCACCGTGCTCCCAGTAAGGGTTGCCTCCGCCGATCCAGTAGTGTTTTTGACCATGGGGGTCGAATGTCTCCTTGATCGAATCGTCATAAATACGCTTCCCCTGCCTCGTCAGTTTAGATCCTTTTATGCTGTCGCGCGGAACCTCCGGAATATTAACATTGAGGAGCGTGTCATAAGGAAGGGAATGTGCGAGAATGTACTTGCCTATTTCAATAGCGATCTCTGCTGCTGTTTCGAAATTCGCATGCGATGTCGGCTGCTTCTGCATGACCAGGGATACAGCAAACGCCGGAATCCCCATGATTGTACTCTCAATCGCTGCTGAAACCGTGCCGGAATATGTAATATCATCACCGAGATTTGCGCCTTTATTGATGCCGGATACCACGAAGGCCGGCCGAGCAGGAAGTATTTTGTTTATTCCAACAGCCACGCAGTCAGTCGGGGTGCCATTGATGCTGTAGATACGTTCTTTTAATTGTTCCACTCTCAGGGGTCTGTGCATGGTGAGTGCATGGCTTATCGCGCTCCGCTCCCTGTCGGGTGCGATAACGTATGCATCGCCAAGGGTTTCCATTGCACGGAAAAGGGAAGTCAGACCCGGGGAATGCACTCCATCGTCATTAGTAACAAGGATGACCGGCATTTACCTATTGTATCAAAAAAGATAAAGGACTTGCTCTGAATATCCTGTTTGTGCAAAATAGATAAGCTT
>JALHSV010000004.1 GCA_022865525.1 Thermodesulfovibrionales bacterium | reverse complement strand
CAGCTTCGCGAAAGAAGAATTGCCGAGGCTGCCATTCACATTGGTTATTTTCAGGCTTTTCTCATCAAAGAAAACCTGTCCACCTGTTATCATGAGCGGAAACGGAAGCGGCTCGTAGCGGGTAATGAGATTTATCTGTGAAACATCAATAACAGCGTGGATAGAATCCAGACGATCACCCAGTATCAGTTTCCCCTGGACCTCGCCATGCGAATCGGAGAGGCGGTCCATCTCACTCAGAATAGCCTTATCTTGCATCAGCTTCTTCTGCACAAGAAGTGAAGGCAGAAGGCCCACATCAGCCTTCACCCATATATCGAGGTGGAATGGAGCATCCTTTCCCCTTAGCCCTATTCTTAATTTGCCTTTGCTTGCCCGGTGATTGTCAATAGACGCTTCGATATTTTTGCCCGCAAGGATTCCTTTTTCAACGACTACATCGCCCGACACATTGTGAAAAGTCAGGTCCCTGGCCCGGATATAGATGTCTCCACCGACTAAATTTCCGGATATCTGCATGTTTTCCAATTGACCGAGATTATCAGGAGATTTCCCGCTTGTATGAAAATGCAGAGCAGGAATTCTCCCGCCTTGCATAATATCAAAAATATTTCTGATAACCAGGATGTCTCCTCCGAGAGAAAGTGCAGCCTTGCGAGTTGATTGCACATCAATCGCTTTTCCGTCTAAGTCGAGATCCATAATGCCGGATGTCTGATCAAGAGTATATTTACCGGAAATCTTCACATCCGGATAGGCACTGTTGAACTCACTGAACAGTAGTGAAACGCCCGTTGGTTTAACCTCGATGTCTCCTTTGAAATTCAGGTCCTTAATCTTTATGCTGTCTTGCCCTCTCATGAGAACCAGACCTGGAATCGAGCTCGTTACTTCAGCCTGTATCTGCCGTAAGCCCTGAGTCTGAAATTTCACAGAAAGGTCTGCCTCAGAATCTCCGATATGCCCAGCTGTCTTTGGAAAGAGTTGAGCGAAAAGATCATTCGGCCGGAGATGGTTAACCTGAACTGTTCCAGTGCTTTTCAAATCTTCTGCATGCAATGATGTATTGAACGAAAGGGTATCCCACAGATTTGATCTGCAGGTTAGGGAAATATTCAGCGATGTCGCTGAGGCATTAAGCTTCGATTGAATCGCATCGAACGAAAAAGCGAGACGATCCGCTTTTGTCAGATCAAGCTTCCCTTCCTGAACGGTCATGAGCAGATCGGGTGCGAGAGAGGTTAGCTCATGCACAAACGATCTGATTTTCTCTTCGATTTCTTCAAGGGAAGTCTTTTCCATATCTTCAGAGAGAGCAACGGTGAAACGGGGTGATTCAAAACTGAGTTTTGAAAACCGCAGATCACCCCTGACAAGTAACCACACGTCAGGATATATATCAAGAGATTGTACAAATCCGGTTGCTTTTTTGGGTATGGTAAAACTCACCTGGCTGATAACGATATGGGGGAGCGGAAACAGGCTGATGTCTGATTTCTCTAATGCTATGCTCCCCCCGGTTATTTCCAGGAAATAGGCATTTACCTTCTTTTTCACGATCTCCGAATTGATGATATTCGGGACAGAAAAATAAAGGACGATAAACAAGAGGATGACTGCCACAAGTAAACCTATGACAGAAAGGCGTATTTTATTGCGTGTTGCCATGAGATATAATTATATACCTTTGGATGAAAACAGTGAGCGTTTGCCATAACCTCCCCCGACCCCTCCTTGGTAAGGAGGGGTGGAAAAGAAGTGAACATTGGCAAGGATGGGCTACGACCCGTAACTGGAGGGATACAATCTTGATGTAATTATACTTTACAAATAGTCAGTCTAAACGTATACT
>JALHSV010000224.1 GCA_022865525.1 Thermodesulfovibrionales bacterium | reverse complement strand
TCAAAATCACCCCCTTTTTTTATTGTAATAATCTATTAGCGTCTTCCGTTGTTTATTAAATCGTGCCGGAACTTAGGCCACGGACTATCAGCGAGCCCGATTCCTCTGGTTCCGGACAGAGCGGTCAGCTTACCATCTGAAGAAGTAAAATAAATCGTTCCATCAGACCATATTGACGGCCCGGAATTCACGCTCCCACCAGCTTCAAACCGTGATTTTTCTGTACCATCGGGGTTAAAGGCATAAATGCTCTTGTCGTTTGATCCTATATAAATAGTTCCATCACTTGCTATCGCAGGAGATGACTTCACCATGTCCCTTGTAGGCTCTACCCATTTTATTGAACCATTGGCTGGGTTCAATGCATATACATGGAAATTGTCAGCTCCAACATAGATTGTGCCGTCGCTGCCAACGGCTGGGGATGAGTCGACATCACCTAATAGGTCGTCGACCCATTTACGTGTCCCATCAGGGTTTATGGCATAAACGAAACCCCTCGTTGAAGGGTTCTCATCCAGTAAAGTAGCCTGATCTTTACCATAGAACTTGAGTGACCGCCGGGACCCGACATAAACGGTTCCGTCAGCTCCGATCGCAGGGGATGAATCCACATATCCCAACGTTTTAAAGTCCCACTTCAAAGTTCCATTGGGGTTGATTGCATATAGATGCCCATTTACCGGATAGAAACCCCCATTTGCCGGATTTGGATTTGCATTGCTTGGAGGGTATGCGCTTGTCATATCGCAAAAATCGGACCTGTCAAACGTGACATCTCCTTCAGTTCCAATATAAATTGTCCCGTCACTGGCTACGGCAGGGGATGAGTGCACAACGCCGGAGAGACCGGAAATATTTGAGAAGCCGGATTTATTGACACGGAACTCCCACTTTTCTGTTCCATCGGGGTTTATTGCGAAAAGGCTGCCAAGTTGAGATATGGCAACATTTCCAAGAATGCATTCTTCTCCGGTAGGGCAGTTCGCATCCGAAGTACATGAGGTCGTCTTCGTTACCGAGCAGTAACCTACTGTAGTTGGGCAGACAAATAAAGTCAAATCCTTATGCGTGCCTGCTGCATAAATAGTTCCATCAGCTCCAATCGCTGCAGAGGATGTGAAAACTGCCTTGGTTGGAAAGATCCATTTTAAAGTCCCGTCCGGGTTTATTGCGTAAAATTGCCGATCTGCAGAACCTATATAGATCGTGCCATCGCTTCCAATAGCTGGAGATGCAGATAGATCACCCCCGGTTTCAAATTTCCATTTCACTGTGCCGTCAGTCTTAAGCGCATAAAGGAAATGGTCAGTCGAGCCGACGTAAGCTGTCCCGTCAGGTGCTATAGCAGGCGATGATACAAACGGGGGTGTGAAGGGCGAGCCGACTCCAACTCCCGTTGGCGAATTGATAGCAGTGCTCCATTTCAATGTCCCTTCAACGCCGCCTCCATCACCGTCTCCTCCATCGTCATCGCCAGGTTTTGCAAAAGCTGAACTGCCACCTCCACCTCCACCGCATGATGCTAAAAATAATGCCAGCATGCAACAAAAAGCTAATAAACTGAAAATCGATATGTGTTTTTTCATATCCCCTCCTTTTCGGACTTAGGAATCCTCATTTGGATAATATCTATAATACGAATATATATTTGTTTTTCAAGTCGCTTCAAAATTATCAAAAAACAGCGCAATTGTCAATGAAGAAGGTGTTGAACAAACGAAATACTGCACTTCATTCTATGGGTGTACTACGCTCACGTGATTCAGGTTGTCCAGGTTCCCTCTCTCGCAGTGGCAGAGGGATGAGGTTTCCCACTGTCCTGTTATCCTCTGTAAGGTATTTTTTCGCAACGCGCTGGATATCCTCTGGCGCGACTTTTTGTATTGAGGGGAGATAATCATCGATAATACGCCAGCCGGTAACTATTTCATATTGCCCAAGGAGCATAGCCTGGGAGAATATCGAGTCCTGGCTGTAGATAAAGGCAGCCTCAATCTGGTTTTTGACTTTTTCAAGCTCACGGATTCCCACAGGTTCTTTTTGCAGTATCTGTATTTCATCATATAATGCATGTTCAACTTCACCTATCTCTTTGCCCGGCGCCAATTCTGCAGAAACATAGAAAAGATTGGAGTCCTTCGAAAGAAGCGAATTTTCAGCATCTGCATCCAATACGAGCTTTTTCTTCCAGACAAGATTCTGATAGAGCCGGGAGCTCTTCCCCTGTGAGAGGAGTGCTGCAATCACATCGAGGACATAACTGTCCTGATCCGTGAGATTCGGGACATGGTATCCGATGAGAAGATAGGGAAGTTCGGCCTCCCTTTTCACGATTATTCTCCGTTCGCCGGTTTGTGATTTCTCCGCATTCTTGCGCTGGTCAGGTGCGCTGCTTTTGGGAATGGAGCCAAAGGCTTTCTCGATCTTTGGCAGGATTTCATCTTTCTTGAAATCACCCGCTACCACGAGAAAAGCATTTGCAGGATGATAAAAC
>JALHSV010000023.1 GCA_022865525.1 Thermodesulfovibrionales bacterium | reverse complement strand
CGTGTATGAAAAAAAGGTTGCACTCAGCGCATCTGCTGATTTCAATGGATTTAACAGGGACCCCTACCTGTTTTTCTTCTTTGCAACTGCCTCACCGGGAAAGCATATCAATGATGTTGAATATGCGCTGAATGAAGAGATTGAAACACTGAAAACATCACCTCCCTCTGAACGTGAGATCCAGAAGGCCAAAAACCAGATCGAATCATCGTTTGTCATGGGACAGGACTCTATTTATGTTCAGGCAATGCAATACGGAATGTTCGAGATGCTCGGAGACTGGAGGCTTATGGATAAATACCTTGAAGGGATTAGAAATGTAACCCCAGCGGCCGTCGCCGGAGTTGCACAAAAATATCTGAGAGAGGAAAACAGGACTGTCGGGATATTGATACCAACAAAACAAGAAAAGAGTGAACTATGAGCAGAAACGGACTAACTGTCGAAAATCGAGCATCGGGGGTCATCGATAAAAAATTAAATCCCCCCTTACCCCCCTTTGCTAAAGGGGGGCGTGGGGGGATTACTCAATATTTAGTTTTTGAACGGTGTCTTTTATTTCCTACCATTTTTCTTCTATTTTCTTTCTTCTGTTTGCACCCTCCTCACGTTTTTGCTTTCGACGCCAAGAGAACCGTTCTTCCCAATGGACTCGTTGTTCTCCATGCAGAAAGTCATACACTTCCCATAGTGATGGTAACCTTGATTGTCAAAACCGGGCAGCTTCATGAAACTGAAGAGAAAGCAGGAACAGCAAATCTTGTTGCGGAGCTTCTCACAGAAGGCACAAAGAGTCGTGTGTCAAAGGATATCAGTGAGCAGATAGATTTTATCGGTGCGTCACTCGATGCATCTGCCGGTGCCGATTTTACAACCCTATCTTTTTCCGTCTTGAAAAAGGATCTTCATAAAGGATTTGAACTCTTTGCTGATGTCCTTTTGAATCCGACCTTTCCGGAGAATGAAATCGGTAGAGTCAGGGAACGGATTAAAGGGTTACTGAAACAGCAGGAGGAAGACCCGTCCTTTCTTGCAGAGCGGGCATTCAAAAGGGAAGTATTCGGAAATCATCCCTATGGAAGGCTCATAGCAGGCTCTCCCACGACCCTTGATCTGATAAAAAGAGAAGATCTGATTCGGTTTCATGCAGACTATTTTCTCCCGAATAATTCGATATTGTCAGTATCCGGAGACCTGACCTCTGATGAATTAACCGCATTCCTTGCTGAATATCTCGGTACATGGAAGTTGAGGGCATTGCCGGCAAAGAGTGTCGTAGCACTTGAAGATAAGAGAATGAAAAAAGTAATCAAAATCGATAAGGACCTCACGCAGGCAAACATCATTCTGGGGCATATCGGCATCAACAGGGAGAATCCTGATTATTATGCGGTGTCCGTTATGAACTATATCCTTGGCGGCGGAGGATTTTCATCGCGACTTATGCAATCCATCAGGGATACCATGGGACTTGCATACGATGTGCACAGTTTTTTTGCAGCATACAAAGAATCCGGGACCTTCAAGGTCGGTGTGCAGACAAAAAACGAATCAGCACAAATTGCTGTCGATGAGATACATAAACAACTTGAACGGATCAGGAAGGAACACGTTTCGGACGAGGAGCTTTCAGAGGCAAAGGCATATTTGACCGGCAGCTTTTCACGAAGGCTTGATACGAACAGAAAAATCGCTGATTTTCTGGCATCTGTTGAATTCTATAATCTCGGAGACGACTACGTAAAAAAATATGCTGATTATATCAATGCTGTGACAAAAGAAGATGTGCTCCGGGTTGCGCGGAAATATCTTGATCCAGAAAAATATATTCTTGTCGTAGTCGCAAACCAGAAGAAGGCTGTGTTAAAAGAATAAAAAATGGATGCGGAGCTTCAAAAAGGATTTATTCAGCATACCCCACGATGGAAATGCCTGCTGTTTTTGCCTCATCAATAATTTTGTCTCTGTTCAGGATAATGCATTTATTCGCTTCAACTGCAAGAACCCGTGCATGAACAGTTTTCATAGCCTTCAATGTATCTAAGCCGATTACCGGAACATCAAATCTCATATCCTGATTGGGTTTGCTGACTTTCACAACGACGGCATCCTTGCCTGATAGGATACCACCCCGTTTGATAGCCTCGTCAGTCCCCTCAATGGCTTCAACTGCCATAACAGCCTGATTTTTAACAACGACAGTCTGACCGATGTCCAGCCTCCCGAGCTCTTTTGCAACCTTCCAGCCGAATGCAATATCTTTCCACTCTTGATCCGAAGGGGCATCTTTCGTCAGGACTCCCTTGGATGCCAGAAGAGCTGAACAGAAACGGGAGATATCGAGAAGCGTGATGCCCTCTTGTGCAAGTTCTTCTGTAATAGCCAGGAGCACCGAATCGTCACTTCTGTCTTTCAGGGACAAGAGAAGTTTTACGGCCCTTAAGTCGGGGGTAATTTTACTCTTGTAAAGAAGCGTCTTGGAAACCTTTCCTGCCATGACGGCTTCCCTGATATCATACTTTTTCATCGTATCAATCATCTTCCCGAATTTGCCGACATTCACCCATTGTATCTCATCAACATGCGATGAAAGTGCTTTGTCGGCAAGCGGCTCAAGGCCAACGGCAATAACGGTATACCCCTGCGTTTTCGCCTCACCGGCGACAGCTATCGGGAGTTCGCCCTTGCCTGCAATAAGTCCGAGTTTTTTCATCAGGAGGGTCCTTGGTATTTTGTTGTCATTCCGACTTGTTCGGAATCCTTTTTAAGAAAGATTCCAGACAAGCTGGAATGACATGAACTTTTGTTTCATGAAATGATAGAGCAATATTATAAAGTCGTACCCAGGAATTCACATTTCAATCACCGACAGATGCCTCTTTTATTCTTCTGGATAAACTCTATGAGATGCTTGATTTCATCGGTGTACGGCAGATCTTCCTGTATTTTCTTGATAGCGTCTTTGAGCGTCCTCTTCTCTCTGAAGAGTATTTTATAAGCTTTCTTGAGTTCATTGACGGTTGAGTCCGAAAATCCATGGCGTTTCAGTCCCACAGTATTGAGACCGAAGAGTTTAACCCGGGCACCCGATGCTATCATATAGGGAGGAATATCCTGCCCTACTCCGCTGAATCCGCCGACCATTGTATATGCTCCGACACGAGTAAACTGGTGTATTGCGACAAGTCCACCAATAACAGCATGATCTTCGACAACAACATGGCCTGCAAGCGTAGCAAGATTCGCCATAATTACAGAATTCCCGATCTTGCAGTCGTGGGCGATATGAACATATGCCATGAGAAAATTATGATCGCCAATTGTAGTAATTCCGTCGCCGCTCACAGATGCCCTGTGGATGGTGATATATTCACGGATCGTGTTCTGGTTGCCGATTTTGACTCCTGTTTTTTCACCTTTGTATTTCATATCCTGGGGTGGCAGCCCGATGCTGGTGAACGGGTATATCGTGCAGTTCTCCCCTATCTCGGTAGCGCCATCTATGAGCACATTTGAGATAAGCCGTGTCCCCTTTTTGATATGAACCTTATCGTGAATGATACAGAAGGGACCGATATACGTATCTTCTTCTATCTCCACATCAGGTGATATGATTGCCGTTGGATGTATTTCTTTCGCCATAGTTTTATATCTCCCTGTCTGTTACCATCGCAGTGAATTCTGCCTCTGCGGCAATCTTGTCTTCAATCAATGCGTTGCCTGCGAACTTCCATACATTTCCTCTGAACTGTAATACAGAGACTTCCAAACGGAGTTGGTCCCCCGGGACAACCGGTCTCCTGAATTTTGCTTTCTCGATACTCAAGAAGTAAACGGATTTGCCCCCCGAAGCGCCTGACTGGAAAGCCAGAATGCCTGCTACCTGTGCCAGTGCTTCGATGATCAGGACACCGGGCATGATAGGATTACCCGGGAAATGCCCCTGAAAGAATTCTTCATTAATGGTGACATTTTTTATCCCCACAGCTCTCTTCTCGGGCTCTATTTCAACGATTCTGTCAACCATGAGAAAAGGATATCGATGTGGCAAGAGGTTTTGTATATCCTTAATATTCATCATTTGACATTCCTCCTTTCAAGTTCCTTTACCTTATCCTCGAGCTCTTTTATTCTCTTATGGAGTTCCGGAAGCTTTGCAATAATAGCCTGTGCTTTCAACCAGTCTCTGTGAGGAATTGCAGGCGAACCGGAATATGCACCTTTTGCAACATTTCCCCTGACCCCGGACTGAGCGCCAATCATAGTTCCGGATTCTATTTTAGTATGATCAGAGACTCCTACCTGTCCAGCCAGGGTAACATAATCACCTATTTCGCTGCTGCCGCCAATACCAACCTGGGCAACCACAATTGAATGATTGCCAATGTGTACATTATGCCCGATCTGCACAAGGTTATCTATTTTTGTACCTTTGCCGATAATGGTGTTCCCCGTCGTTGCCCTGTCGATTGCAGCATTGGAACCAATCTCGACGTCATCTTCAATAATAATACCCCCGACCTGAGGAATCTTGTGATATCTGCCTTCATCAAATACATACCCAAATCCGTCAGATCCTATTACAGATCCTGGATGGATGATAACCCTGTTGCCAACTGTTATCCCTTCTCTCAGAGTGACATGAGGGTAAATAATGCACTGTTTGCCGATGGCAGTGTTTTCGCCTATGAAAACAAAAGGATAAATGACGGACCCATTCCCAATAGAAGCACCATCTGCAATGTACGAGAAAGGAAAGATGGAGACACTCTCAGCTATCTTGGCCTTGTCGGATATGAATGTATCGCTGCTCACCCCAAAGGGCTTCAGAGGTTTTAGGTAGAAATGTTCGAGCAGGCGTGCAAAAGCAAGATAGGGATTTGCTACTTTCAGTTGTGTGAGTGCTAAGTCATGCAGAGGTTCTTGAACGATGATACATGAAGCCTTGCAGTGAGTGAGGTCTTTTACATGGCGTTTCCCTGATAAAAAGGTAATATCTCCCTCTTGGGCTTCATTGATACCT
>JALHSV010000223.1 GCA_022865525.1 Thermodesulfovibrionales bacterium | reverse complement strand
TACCTGAGCAGGTGTGAGGTCAAATCCGAGCTGACTCAATGCCAAGCCTGCTGCAGCCACTCCGGAGATTCTCAAAAAATCTCTGCGTGTTAAGACGTTCATAAATGCCCTCCTTTCTTTTATTGTTTATACGAAACCTTCGTTACAAATATGAACATGCTTTTTCTATAATGATAGCCATACTGCACATGAATTTAGTCACTTGATTTGATTAACTCCATTCATGGATAATTTATATCACACATAGAGAAGCAAGTCAAATAATGAGTGTTTAAAATACAATTATTTCAGAAAGTTAGCGTTTTGCAGTAATATTATGAATGTTATCCACATGGATACTCCTGTCGCTTCTTTCTGCATTTACCCTTGCAACGAGTGATGCCCTTACGAAGAGAGCACTCAAGACGTGCAACGAGTATCTTGTTGCATGGTTCAGGCTTCTTTTCTCGCTGCCTCTGTTATTATTTTTCTTGATAATGTTTCCCCGGCCGAATCTTGACAGTGAATTCTTCAAAGCCTTTATCATTGCCTTGCCTCTTGAGATCCTATCAGTAATTCTCTATATAAAGGCATTGAGACTCTCTCCGCTCAGTCTGACACTTCCGTTCCTCTCTCTCACCCCTGTTTTCGTCATCGTCGTCTCATATGCCATACTGGGCGAAAAAGTTTCTTTACAGGGTATGATCGGCATCCTTTTCCTTGCAGCAGGAAGTTATGTTCTCCATATCCATGAATTGAACAAAGGAATACTCGACCCTATCAGGGCTATCCTAAAGGAGAAAGGTTCTGTTCTCATGATCTTTGTAGCTCTGATTTACAGCATTACCTCGTCTCTGGGGAAAATGGCGATCCAGCATTCATCACCGTTGTTTTTTGGTGCAACGTATGTTGTACTTCTGACCCTCTTTTTTACTCCCGTTGCTTTATGGAAGGGAAGGCATGATATAAGAGTTTTCATTAAGGATAAACGCTATAGCGGGCTTGCTTTGCCGGGGATTTCCTATTCAATCATGGTAGCTTCACATATGCTTGCGATAAACCTCACAAATGTGGCGTACATGATTTCCGTGAAAAGGACGAGCGTGATCATCGGTGTGCTGTACGGGTATTTCCTTTTCCGGGAAAAGCATATCAAAGAAAGGCTTGCAGGCGCTATAATAATGTTCGTCGGATTTGTGATGATTGTAACAGCACAGTAGACGTAAAAGGTCAGGCAATGGAAATAAAACATGAGAAGACACTGTCAGCACAGGGGATCATAAAGGCCCTCGGGCTTGTCTTTGGAGACATCGGAACGAGCCCGATATACACCGTAACAGTTGTGTTCCTCCTTCTTCCCTCCACCACCGAGAATATTATGGGTGTAATTTCCCTGATCATTTGGACACTGATGATCCTCGTGACGGTACAGTTCGGATGGCTTGCCATGAGCTTGAGCATTCGAGGTGAGGGCGGAAAGATTGTGCTGAAGGAGATCTTGCAGCCGCTGCTCAAATCAAAATGGAGTACCGTTGCAGTGTCTCTTATGGCCATAATCGGCGTATCGCTTCTCATCGGTGACGGTATCATTACTCCCGCAATCAGCATTATGAGTGCAGTGGAGGGAGCTGTGCTCATCCCGGGGCTCGGAAACCTTTCAAAAACCATAATTGTAATCATCTCTATGGTCATAGCAATATTGCTCTTTCTTGTTCAGAAAAAGGGAACTGAGAAGGTGGCTGGTGCATTCGGCCCGATAACTGCTATCTGGTTTGTTTCCCTTGCAGTATCCGGGATAGCCTCAATTGCTGATGAGCCGGCAATACTCGGTGCAGTGAATCCGCTCCGGGGGATAAAATTTCTCATGGAAAACGGTTTTGCCGGATTTATTGTTCTTGGTGAGATTATTCTGTGTGCCACAGGCGGAGAGGCATTGTATGCAGATATGGGTCACCTCGGGTCAAGACCTATCCGCCAGGCATGGGGAGGTGTTTTTGTCGCTCTCGTATTGAATTATTTCGGACAGGGGGCTTTCCTTCTGAACCATCCCGAAGCAAAAAATATACTCTTCGAGATGGTCTTCTCCTATGCACGTGTCCTCTATGTTCCTTTTCTC
>JALHSV010000222.1 GCA_022865525.1 Thermodesulfovibrionales bacterium | reverse complement strand
TCAGACCTCCTTTGCATGTATTTTACCAGTATGATTCATAAACTGGCCGGCAGATACTGTATCTGCCGGTATACAGAGAATTTATGAAGAAAGCAGGATAGCTATATCTCTGAAAGCATTATACTTTTCTTGCCAAATTCCATCTGACATGATATATGATAGCTTATTGACACGTGTAATATATTATTCGTGTTAATAATTATTGAACATAGGTAAAGGGGGTTTCTCATGTATTTCGAGACCGCTGGTATCGAAGTTGCTCCCTGGATCCCTCCTCTTGTTGCACTCGTTGTCTCTTTCTTTACATCCATGGGTGGGGTTTCAGGTGCCTTTCTTTTACTGCCTTTCCAGATGAGTGTCTTAAACTTCACAAGTCCTTCTGTAAGCGCTACCAATTTCGTATTTAATATCGTTGCCATTCCAAGCGGCGTATATCGATTCATAAAGGAAGGTCGAATGGCATGGCCGTTGACCTGGGTGGTAATTGTCGGTACACTTCCAGGTGTTTTTATCGGTTACTATCTCAGGATACTCTATCTGCCTGATCCCAGAGCCTTCAAACTCTTTGTTGGATGCGTTCTTCTCTATATCGGCATTCGTCTCGTTTATGAAATCACCGGCAAAGCGAAAGCAAGCAAGGCGAAGATGAAGGCCCTCGAGGACAAATTTAGGGAAAGGGCCAAACAAATCAAAGATCAGCAGAAAAGCAGAGTTGCCTCAGGTCTGCCCCCTGAAGCAGTTGTCAAGACTGTATCAATAAGCCTCAAAAGGGTTGAATATGAATTTTGGGGCGAGAGGTTTTCTTATAGCACAATCGGCATGTTTATCCTTGCCTTTTTTGTCGGGATAATCGGTGGCACATATGGAATCGGTGGTGGTGCGATCATTGCACCATTCTGTGTTGCTGTATTCCATCTGCCTGTTTATACAGTGGCAGGAGCTGCCCTTATGGGAACGTTTCTCACATCCCTTCTGGGAGTAACATTTTACAGTGTGATTCCTGCAAAGGCTGGGATGGTCACCTCGCCTGACTGGCTATTGGGATTTCTGTTTGGGATAGGTGGATTTATAGGGATCTATCTTGGGGCACGTTTTCAGAAATTTGTCCCCCAGAAGTTTATTAAACTGATGCTGGGCACAAT
Source organism: Thermodesulfovibrionales bacterium (assembly GCA_022865525.1). Classification (GTDB taxonomy): domain Bacteria; phylum Nitrospirota; class Thermodesulfovibrionia; order Thermodesulfovibrionales; family SM23-35; genus JALHSV01. Next base: position 1,145 of record JALHSV010000222.1, on the reverse strand, counting down.
TATTATTTTACTTGCGATAAAATATATTTCACAGTATTTTCTGAAATAGGAGGTATTCCATGAATGCTTTAGTATGCCCGGTAGCAAAGAGGGAAACATTACTTATAGCATCAGATGGATCTAAATTCAGCATAAATGCTATCCGGGAAGCAATTAATCTTGCAAAGCTTTGCTCAAGTAAACTGATTGCAGTCTCAGTGGTTAAAACAAATCTTGAGTTTGAATCTGTCCTTCCACAGGTTGTCAAAAAGGATGAACAAGAGGCGATCAAACATCTTGAATCAGTTAAAGCTCAGGCAAAAAAGGAAGGTGTCGACTGCACGACAATAGTGACTCTTAGTGAAGAGCCTTATCAGGATATCGTAGATCATGCTTCAAAGAATAACGTGGACATGATAATCATGGGAACCCATGGCAAAACAGGAATGAAAAGACTTATGATGGGAAGTGTCACTGCAAAGGTTATCGGACATGCGCCCTGCAATATCCTTGTTTTTCCGCTCAATGCAAAGGTTGAATGCAAGAATGTCCTTATCGCGACAGACGGCTCAAAATACAGTGAAGCAGCAGCATCTGAGGCTCTCGGAATTGCCAAAAGATGCGGAAGCTCCCTGACTGTGATATCAGTTGCTTCATCAGATGCAGAGATTACTTCGGCAAAAGATAATGTAAAAAAAGTCTCAGAGGCAGCAGAAAAGGAAGGCGTTAAAACTACGTCAGTGGTCACCAAAGGGAAGCCATATGAAGCTATTATTGAAACCTCAAAACAGAAAAAGGCAGATTTAATTATTGTCGGGAGTCACGGAAGAACCGGTCTCGATAGGCTTCTCATGGGGAGCGTGACAGAGAGAGTCATCGGTCATGCAGAAGCTGCGGTGCTGGTAGTCAAGGCATAGCTCTTTCTCCCTCGATTTTTTAAACATCAAAATCCGGCAAGCTTTTATCAGGTTTCCCATGGATAAATCAAGAAACATTTCACTCAAAAACATCTTCTTAGTCTTCTTAAAGATAGGAACCTTTGCCTTTGGAGGCGTCTATTCAATGCTCACCTTTTTTGAAAAAGAGCTCGTGGAAAAGCATAAATGGATCACTCATGAAGAATTTGTAGAGAGTGTGGCTCTTGGTCAGATGACACCTGGACCTCC
>JALHSV010000221.1 GCA_022865525.1 Thermodesulfovibrionales bacterium | reverse complement strand
CCAAACGAATCCCGAAGGCATTCGGGATTGTGTTATCACTTTATGGGATGGGCTGATGACGAAGAACTGTTGCATCATTTAGAAAAGCTCCAGCTGTCTGACGATAAAAAGACAACTAACTGAGTGTCTGAGGGTATCTCTTTTTCTCTCTTTCACCATAGCTACTGCTTTGCCCTTTATCAGTTTCTTCCAGGTTTGTTATCTTTGTTTTATTATCAAATTGCAACAATGTCGATTGTCTTTTGCTTCTGTCACTACGGCTATAATCTTGTTTAGCAGTATGAAGCAATATACATGCCGAACACTATTGCCTTTACCCCCTAATAATTACCAGTTATATTCAGCACAATTATATCACGGAGGGAAAGTGCGTTGTTCAGGAAGGGGGCAACACAGTTTCTTCGGGGCCAGTTTCTCTGATTTATTTACTGTTTTTTTGACGCTTTTCTTATTCTCTTTTTTATCTTAGGTAATACAACAAAAATAATAATTATTACTGCAACGATGATCAATATTTCCAAATCTTTATGTTCCTGTCAGTTATCTGCTAAATGTCATGGATAGTTGATGATGTCAGATATACGTATCTGCTGATTAGTTGCTTATAATGTACAGCATTTTGTCTTTTTTTGAAACTGAGAAATAGAGGAAGTAGTTGAGTTGGAATTCAGCTTTCCTAAAGCTACCTCAACCTCTCTGCCAGATTTGGGCTCCTGGAGCATGATGTTCTTTGATGATCCTTAAAATATTCTATGGTTTTTTGAATAGTCACGGCATAACCTCCTATGGTAGTTAAATTGTTCGCAATAATCCTGGGGTCTGCTTCTACCAACATTTTCCGCTTTAATTGCATACAGATCAACGGCACCGCAGGCGTAGCCCATTTATATAGGAAGAAATCGTCAGATGGTATCACTTTCTATTAGAATTATATTGCATGGCATCCTTTTTAAAAGACGCACCTGTGATATACTTTTAGAAACTGCGGAGTATAATCGGCACTCTATAGTGGTGATATCCGACTCACGGCGAGAATATGACTGACAACAGCAAAGGAGGCAAACAATGGGAGACAAAGGCGGCAAAAAGGACAAAGAGAAGGGCCAGAAACAGAAGGCAACCAAACAGGCAAAAGATATAAAAGAGAAGAGGGACAAACAACCGAAAAGCCCAATGAAATAGGGAGCAGGATTCAACCGCGAGGGGAATTAGAGACACATCCCTTTTCTTAACTTTTATCCGTGAAGGAAAAGCCCCGCGTTCTAAAGTATCTCAACCTCATGGGAAGTAACGAAATGACACTCTTCCCCAGTATCGGTGGAATTTGTCGGGCTCTTATAAACTTTATATTACTTTGCGATCCTTTTCAAAAGCTGCTCGAGTTTCTTAATTTCCTCCCCGTAGCCTGCCCAGTTCCCCTGCCTCTGTAGTTCAATTGCCCTTTCAAATACCCTCATCGCCTCTTTTGCAAGGTCTGTGGCCGTTGTCTTTATATCCACAGCAGCCCCGTCAGCCCTTCCGGTAAGTGCCTTCTTCGCGCCGAACAGCCTCTGGAGTGCAAGCTCAAGGTTTTCCTCCATGACCACATCGTTTTCATAGGCAACAATAACCCTCCTTAGCTCAGGCAGTCCCACCTTATCGGATGCCGCCAGGTAAAGGGGCTGAACATATAAAAGGGACCGCTCTATAGGAATTACAAGGAGACTCCCCCTTATGACCTCTGAGCCATGTTGACCCCAGAGTGTAAGCTGCTGGGATATATAGGAATCCTGGTTTATCCTTGCATCCACCTGTTTTGGTCCGAAGATGAGCCTGTCCCTTGGAAAAGTATAGATAAGAAGTTTCCCGTAATTCGGCTCGTCACACCTTGCGGCAAGCCATGCAGCAAGGTTATCCCTCTTTGCCGGGGTATAGGGCAAGAGCAGGATATATTCCTCTTTCTTTTCGCCGGGAAGCTTCATTATGGTGTAATACGGCTCCATGAGAACTTCCCCGAAGGCAGGAACCTCCCACAGGTTCTCCTTATTATAAAAAACCTTCGGATCTGTCATGTGATATGCAGCGAACATGGATGCCTGTATCTGAAGAAGCCTGTGCGGATAACGTATATGCTGTCTCAATTCTTCAGGCATCTCTTTAAGAGACTTAAATATATCAGGGAATATCTTTGAATAAACCTTTATAAGAATATCAGAGGAATCGCTCACATAAAAACCCAACGAGCCGTTATAGGCGTCAATAACAACCTTTACAGAGTTCCTTATATAGTTAATACGCCTTTCTGTGGGTTTGGAATAAGGCATCCTGCTTGAGACAGTATAGGCATCTACAATCCAGACAAGTCTCCCGTCCTTTGTCACAATCATATAGGGGTCCTGGTCAAAAAGGAGAAAGGGCGCTACTGTCCTGACTCGGTCCAGTATATTTCTGTAATACAGGATTTTGCTCTCTCCGGAGATATCAGAGGAAAGCAGAATCTTTTCTGTCTTAAACTTCACCGAAAATAAAGCCCTTTTAAACAGAGAGCCCAGCCTGACACCACCGCTGCCCTCATACGTTGTATACACATTGCCTTCAGATGTCGGATAACTGAATTCAGGAACCTTTGTTTTCACTATGACATAATTGTTGGAAAGCTCACCATAGTAGATCTCCGGCCTTGTAACCTTAAGGTCAGATTGGCTTACAGGCGGGATATCCTTTATCATGAATTCAGGAAGCCCTTCCCTGCTTATCCTGCTGACAGGTCCCAATGTTATGCCATTTCCATGGGTGAATATCAGCCT
>JALHSV010000220.1 GCA_022865525.1 Thermodesulfovibrionales bacterium | reverse complement strand
TGGTGCTATCTTTACTTGACCAGGCGGGATAAATGGAACTGGTTGCTGTACTGGAATTCCTTCAGGTCTGACCATTTCAACCAGACCTGCTTGAATGAAGCTGTACACAATCCTACGGATTTCAAGATCGTTTTTGTTGTTGGTCTTTGCGATCTGGTGAATTGTGTTTTTGGGATTGATAAACGATATGACTTTCCACTCATCAGCACTCAAATTCAAGTTACGTAAATTTATTCCTGGGCGTTCACTGAATTTCAACGCCATTTCCAGGCTGGGAATCTCACCTTGCAGCTGCTCCCATTCCCGCATCTTTCGAGTTCCTTCAATAATAAGGTTCTCTAGACTGATGCGGACCGTAATTTTATCCTTGGGTGGCAATAATTCGGTATCAAAATGAAATAACCCCTCCCCCCAGGTAAAAAGACGGTTAACCAAGTTTAGATAATATGCCTGTAAACTGGCGAGTATCTCTTGTTGACTGATATAGTTGGAGTTAATCAAGAGCAATCCCAGTTCTTTGTCGCTCATGTCTCTAGATCGCTCATTGATTGCTCGAACCTGTGCGGCACTCAATTTCCTGGCTTGGTAGAGCACCATTGTTAAACCGGCAGCTTCCGTACCATTCCTTGCATAGGAAAGTTTACCCTCCCTGAATGATACATAAACCTGTTCCTGGGAACGCTCGACCACAAGCGTCCCGGTTTTCCGAGCAACATTTACTAAATTGAGCAATTGGGTTACCGAAATATCGCGTAAATTGCCCTTTAATGCCATTGTAGAGCCTCCTACCGCCCTTTAATTTGAAGAGGTGCAAAGATTATACATTTAAGCCGATAATGCGTCAAATAATAACGCGGTTTTTTTGAATAAACATTTATTCGAAAGAACTATTTTTTGTTACTGTATCAAATTTCCATAGATTGGAAAGAGAGAGATCAGCGACCATGGACATACCTGTGAAGTGACTTGACCCAGGGTTTGTCTTGATCAGGTCCACGAAAGATTGGCATCGACTTTTGTATGGCTTCTGAGTATTCTACCTCCAGATTGGATAAGCGATGAATAATTTTCTCAGGTGCTTGAGTTGGAAGATAATGATAGGCATGAAGTTTTAACTGATCACAGTTTCGACATAAAGCCAACATCGCACGTAGTCCTCGTAAACGCCAGGAACACCCGCGTCCTTTCATACGATGAACCACCAGCTTATCCACATTGCCTTCTATGCCGCCAAGACAAGCAGGATGGGTTAATCTACGCTGTTCCAGATCTAACAATCCATCCTGATTGTTACACACATACTTGTAAAAGTCTTTTAGTTTATCTTTTCGCTTGCCTTCCGCCTGCTCAATCTGTTTTCTCAACTCATCGTGTACGGCAGCAAAACCTTCCCGACGTAATCGGGTAACCATTTGTTTTGCTTCTGCTCGATCCTGAAAGGCGAGTCTGGCTGCTCTATGCAAATGAAATCGATCCAGAACAAACTCTTGCTGAATGTCCATGCGATCAAAACTCTTACGCACCCATTGATTACCATCTCCTCCACTGATGAGAATCTGTGTTTGGCTCAAATCATAGGTAAGATGAGCCTCTCGCACGATCTGCTCCTGCCACATCTCTGAATTTAGCCCTATGGCAGTGATACAACGTTTATTCTCCAGTCGGTAACGATCTTTTCCAATCTGTTTACGACCTGTACTCAGGATCGCCACCCGTACTTCTGCTGATTTGCGCTTTTCCCGTTGCAGGTGCACCCAAACACCATCACTCTCGCCGTATAACACCGGCGCTTTTACTTTTCCAGATTCTATCTGTCCTCCGCTTTCAAATACTCGCCTTCTTTCCGCTTCTTCTCCATCGGCTATCCGATTCCCGGTTGTCCATACCATCCGTTGTACAGCACTATGACTGATCGGGGTCTTGATCAACCAACTGAGCTGGCTGGCTGCCAAGCGGTAGGTACCCATACACGCCAGAGATGATCCCATCTCTTGGACT
>JALHSV010000219.1 GCA_022865525.1 Thermodesulfovibrionales bacterium | reverse complement strand
GTACCTGATCCTCAGCATTCGTGATGTCCTGTTAAATGCAGGGGTATGGGAGGGCCTTAAGAGGGTTATCCGAGCAAAGGAGATCCGGGTTGAGGACCCGTGGGATCAGTTTGGTTTCCTCGCTCCACAAGGTATGAAGGCATCGAAGTCCTGACGGGAATTGCTTCGGGAGAGCGGCAGCAGGACGGTACTTACCCCGAAGGGACGCTGAATTACCTGGTAAACATGCAGCTCAGGGAATTTACTGAAAAGCTTAAGGATTTCGGGGTATCAGAGGGATAGCAATGCAAGAGCCTTCTCTATCCCCCTTGCCAAGGAGGGAAGGAAGGAGAGTATAATGAAATCATGAACAGACGATACAATTCTTTTGGTGCGTATATGAAAAGCAGCTTTGGGGCCACGGTTTACAAAGTTAACGTGGACGCGGGGTTCACCTGCCCTAACAGGGATGGAACAATTGGAATATCGGGTTGTATCTATTGTAATAATGACAGCTTCAGGCCGAATTCATGCAAACCCACCCTGTCAGTGAGCGAACAGATCAATAACGGCATCAGATATATCAAAAAGAGATACAAGGTTGAGAAGTTTCTCGTGTATTTTCAGCCTTATACGAATACCTATGCGCCCGTTGATGAACTGGAGCGGCTCTATAAAGAGGCCTTAGCAGACCCTGCCGTTATCGGCCTTGCCATTGGTACAAGACCTGATACGGTTGATGAACAGAAGATTGCCCTTATCCAGTCATTGGCAGAGAAATATTTTATCCTGATCGAGTACGGCATGCAGTCCATGTATAACAGAACCCTTGAGTTTATAAACCGGGGGCACGATTACAAAACCTTTCTGAGGGCACTTGAAATGACGAAAAACAGAGGCATATGGATCGGTGCTCATATCATTGTAGGGTTTCCGACAGAAACAAGAGAGGAAATGTTTGCCATGGCAGACGAAATCTCGCATCTTCCGGTCGATTTTCTCAAGATTCACCAGCTTCAGGTGATTAAAGATACCCCGCTTGCACTTATTTATCATGAAAATCCCTTTCATGTATTCGGCTATGATGAATACATTGATTTCGTAACTGAATTCCTTGAGAGGCTTTCACCGCGTATTGTTCTGCAGAGACTTTTTGCCACAGCTCCTGGCACGATACTGATTGCACCACAGTGGCGAAAAAGCAGGCAGGAAATCCTGAGGGATATTGAGAAAAGACTTGAATTACAGGATACCCGGCAGGGAAAGCAACAGAAGATTCAAGCAAGGATATAGAGGGAATATCCTCTACTTTTTCTGCGCATATCCGATCTTTTTAAAGGCCTCTTCAACCTCCCCAAGAATCGACGGGTCATCAATGGTTGATGGCATGGGATACGGTTCACCGTCGGCGATCTTCCTCATTGTGCTCCTGAGTATTTTCCCGGAACGAGTTTTGGGGAGCCTTGTCACGACAGCTGCTTCCTTGAAGCAGGCGATCGGGCCGATTTCATTCCGTATCATCCGCACAAGTTCCGTCTTGAGATCTTCTTCCTCCCGGATAACTCCTGATTTCAGAACAACGAGTCCGACGGGAAGCTGACCCTTCAAAGAATCATGGGCTCCGATCACAGCGCATTCGGCGATATCGGTGTGCTGCGCGACAACTTCTTCCATCGCACCTGTTGAAAGCCGGTGACCGGCAACGTTGATAACATCATCAACTCTTCCCATGATATAAACATAACCGTCTTCATCCATATAGCCGCCGTCGCTCGTGAAATAGTAACCCGGGAAGATCTTCATATAGGATTCGATGAATCTCTCATCTGCATTCCAGAGAGTCGGCATCGTGCCGGGGGGGAGAGGGAGTTTGATAACGACCAGTCCTTCTTCTCTGGGTTTCAGTTTTTTCCCGAGATTGTCGATTATCTGGACATCATATCCGGGCACTGGTTTCGTACAAGAACCTGGCTTGATAGGAAAATGTTCTATCCCCAGGCAGTTAGCGGTGATCGGCCAGCCGGTTTCGGTCTGCCACCAATGGTCTATAACCGGTTTCCGCAAAAGATTATACGCCCAGTGATACGTATCGGGGTCTAATCGTTCACCGGCAAGGAAAAGATACTGAAACTTTGAAAGGTCGTATTTTTTGATATACTCGCCGCGGGGATCTTCTTTCTTGATTGCCCTGAATGCCGTTGGAGCAGTGAAGAGTGTCTTCACGCCATGCTGGGAGATAACGCGCCAGAATGCACCAGGGTCAGGGGTTCCGACAGATTTTCCCTCAAAAAGAACCGTTGTGCATCCTGTTATCAACGGCCCATAAACAATGTATGAGTGTCCGACAACCCAGCCTACATCAGAGGCAGCCCAATATACTTCACCTGGTTTTGTATCATAAATATGCTCGAGACTCCACCTGAGGGCTACAGCATGCCCGCCGTTGTCACGAACAACACCTTTTGGTTTTCCTGTTGTCCCTGAGGTATAAAGAATATACAGAGGGTCTGTTGCCTTGACAGGAACGCATGGAACAGGTTCTGCGCCGCTCAGCAATTCATTCCAGTCAAGATCACGGTCATGAATCATATCAGTCTTTATAAAGGGTCTTTGGAAGATTATGCATTTGTCCGGTTTGTGTGTTGCGAGTTCAATCGCCTTGTTAAGCAGGGGCTTGTATTCGATGAGCCTCGTCACTTCAACTGCACCAGAGGCAGAGATAACAATTTTTGGTTTGGCATCATTAATTCTGAGAGCAAGTTCATGCGGTGCAAATCCACCAAACACAACTGAATGGACTGCGCCGAGACGGGCGCAGGCAAGCATCGCGACTGCTGCTTCAGGTATCATCGGCATATAGAGAATGACCGTATCCCCTTTGGTTACCCCGAGGCTTTTCAGCACTCCGGCGAAGCGGGATACCGTATCAAGGAGTTCACGGTAGGTAAATTTTTGAATTGTTTTTGTTACCGGGCTGTCATAGATGAGCGCTGTCTGGTCTGCTCTCCCG
>JALHSV010000218.1 GCA_022865525.1 Thermodesulfovibrionales bacterium | reverse complement strand
GTACCTGATCCTCAGCATTCGTGATGTCCTGTTAAATGCAGGGGTATGGGAGGGCCTTAAGAGGGTTATCCGAGCAAAGGAGATCCGGGTTGAGGACCCGTGGGATCAGTTTGGTTTCCTCGCTCCACAAGGTATGAAGGCTCAGCCTATGCCTGTTGAATTCAAGATTGTTGTGATGGGTGAAGACACTATCTATCAGATACTTACTACCTATGATGAGGATTTCTGGGAGATGTTCAAAGTCAAGGCGGATTTCGACTATCAGATGCAGCGAACGGATGACAATTTACGGTCTTTTGCCTGTTATGTCCGAACTTGTTGCGACGATGAAAAGCTCCTTCCTTTTGATCGCAGCGGTGTCAGCAAGATTGTGGAGTATGCAGTAAGATCAGCAGGCGATCAGGAAAAATTATCTGCAAGATTCGGTCCGTTGAAGGATCTCCTCATTGAAGCTGATTACTGGGCAAGGGATGCTCAGAGTCAGCTGATCAATGGAGAGCACGTTGAGAAGGCGGTTAGAGAAAAAATCCACCGTCTTGACCTTGTGGCTGAGCGAATTCGCCAGCTGATTTCGGAAGGAACCATAATGGTTGATGTAGACGGTGCTGTAACCGGGCAGGTAAATGGTCTGTCTGTCTATGACCTTGGCATATTCAGTTTTGGTCGCCCCAACCGGATTACTGCAAAAACATTCCTGGGAAAACGCGGGGTAATTAATATCGAGAGGGAGTCGCAGCTCAGTGGTCGAATCCATGATAAAGGGGTGCTCATTCTTTCCGGGTATTTGGGATCACAATATGCCCAGGACAAACCTCTGTCCCTTTCAGCAAGCATCTGTTTTGAGCAGTCCTACTCGGGGGTTGAGGGTGACAGTGCCTCGTCGACGGAGCTCTATGCCATTCTCTCAAGCCTCTCGGATATTCCCATCAAACAAAATATCGCAGTGACCGGCTCTGTCAATCAGAAGGGGGAGGTACAGCCAATCGGAGGGGTCAATCATAAAATTGAGGGCTTTTTTGACATCTGTAAAGCGAAGGGATTAACCGGACAACAGGGCGTTATGATCCCGCATCAGAATATCAGAAACCTGATGCTGAGGGAGGATGTGATAAAAGCTGTTCAGGACGGTCAGTTCCATATCTATACCGTGAAGACCATAGATGAAGGCATCGAAGTCCTGACGGGAATCTCTTCGGGAGAGCGGCAGCAGGACGGTACTTACCCCGAAGGGACGGTGAATTACCTGGTAAACAGGCATCTCAGGGAATTTGCTGAAAAGCTTAAGGATTTCGGGGTATCAGAGGGATAACACTGTAAGAGCCTTCTCTATCCCCCTTGCCAAGGAGGGAATCAGAGGGAGTATAATGAAATCATGAACAGACGATACAATTCTTTTGGTGCATGTATGAAAAGCCGCTTTGGGGCCACGGTTTACAAAGTTAACGTGGACGCAGGGTTCACCTATCCAGGTCACACACGATACCACTCACTGGATGCCCGCGAGCTGAAAGACCCCTATGACACGAATGTAGCAATCTACAGCCTCGACATGCAACTTAAACAGATCTGGATATACAATTACAAGACCGGGCAAGTTTTATACAAAGAAGACCAGCCAACCAAGGCAGAAGTGAAATGGCACTAATGGGAAATAGGGCCCATTAATAATAAGAGAACATGTGAACGCCTAACAATTCGCTCAAGAGGGACGCGGGCTCAGCCGTCATTCTTTTTTGTTTAAGCGTGCTTACCCCGCGCCCGTTAGTTCAGTCGTTAAACGATTCTCTTGTAAATCATCACTTTTTTCGGCTTACAGAATTTGTTTGTTCGTAGGTGTTAGCAACACCCTATAATAGGCTTTCGTAGTGCATGTTTCAGGAATACGTAACACATCCCGTTTCATTTGTAGATAAAGCAAAACTGTAAAATTCCCCAATTATCGGGGTAGTGTTATCTAACCCTGCGACGCTGATCGTTAGGATTAAAAACCCCCTCCCCTGTTAATTGTTCTATTAT